>CAZDHN010000078.1:0-14043 GCA_964505115.1 uncultured Planctomycetaceae bacterium | reverse complement strand
TTGGTCGGCCGTGTCGAAGCCGTCGGGTCGGGCGTCGTCGTCGGTCAGTTCATCCAATTGCACTTCCTCGACGGCCGTAACGCGGATGTATCCGGCGCCGGGAATGTAGCTTCGTTGGCCCGGCTTCATCCTGCGGAACTTCCACAAGCGGATCGTCTGCGTCTTCTCGCCCTGGCGGATGGCCGGCAGGAATTTTTTCTTGAAGAGCAACATGTCTACAGGCTAATCGGTCGGCCTGTCGTCGGTCAAGGTGGGGGGAATGTTTCTTCGCGGGCGATATTCGCCGCGCGGGGTCGTGCGGATCGTATGGCCGGGGCGGGCCAGTCGGGCTGTGACGCGCCTGACGGTTGCGAGGGGCGGCTCGGACCGCTTGTGACGACTGTTCGGCCGCTATAACCACATCGCGCCCGGCAACCGGTAGTTTCGCTCAGCGCTTCCGGAAAAACCGGACGATCCGAACCAATGATAGGCCTACATGGAAGGTGGGTCGAGCTGGCACAAGACCGCGCAACTGGTCGGAAAGCATGACGGATCGCCTGAGATATCTTCTGCCGCCGCGGTTGGTGATACCGCTGGTACTGCTGCTGTTGGGTGCCATTCTTTGGATACCCGTCCGCAACACCCGGCACTCGCCTCCCCCCGACGCGGTCCCCCCCGAAACCCTGCCGGTCAAGATGGCGCGGACCGAGCAGACGCCGCCGCCGAGGTTCTTCCTGGCGGGAGAGCGGATCGAATCGATTTACGCCCCCACTAATCAGTCCCCCGGGGCGTGGGAAGCGGAATTCGCCTCAACCCGGCAGGTGCCCGGCTACGAGATGTTGGCCGCTTCATCAATGCCGGCTCGGCTGCCTCCGGCCGGTCCAACGCTTGCGCCCGCCGGACCGACGCTCGCGCCAGAGCCTCCAAAGCGTTTGCCTTTGGTCGCGCCGTGTCCGGTTCCCAAGAAGAACGACGCCGAAGCTAGCGGTCCGTCGGATGTGTTGAAGGCTCCCCTGCCGGCTGGACCGTCGCTGGTCGCCGGTCCGTCGGATGGTTCGTCCGGCAGCGGGAAGCCTGGGGAATCGACCGATGTGTTGCTTCCGCCGCGCGGCGGTCCGGTCGCGCGTTCGGAGCAATTGGAGCGGATCGCCCAAGAGGCCGACATCCACACGCGGCGTGGTTTCGGCTTGGCCAGTCGCGGCGCATACTTTTCGGCCCGAGCCGAGTTCATTCGCGCGTTGCGGCTGGTTGCCCAAGGGCTCGACACCGAGCATGGCACGGACGAACACAGCCGCGCCCTGGCCGCCGGTCTGACGGCACTCAAAGAGGCGGCGGACTTCATTCCACGGGGTTCCCGGTTAGAGGCCGACCTGGACCTGCCGGGAATCATCGGCGGACATCGCACGCCCGTGCTGAAGGATGAAAAGGCCGACAAGGTCACGCCGCTGGAAGCGTTGCAGAGCTACTTCACTTTCGGCCAAAAGCAGTTGGGCCTGGCCGTCGGCCCCGAATTGGCCGGATCGATGGCCTTGCGCGCCCTGGGTAAGCTGCACGCGCGCCTGTCCGGCGACACGAGAGTCGTGATCCGCGCGGCGGAACCCAAGGCGATCGTGTTCTACCAGGCGGCCCTGCTGGCCGATCCGCTGAACTACATGGCGGCCAACGACCTGGGCGTGTTCCTGGCTCGGTCCGGGCGATACGAAGACGCCGAACGTCTGCTCCGCTACGGTCTGGCCGGCGGTCAACCGGTGAGTTGGCGGAACCTGGCCGTGGTCTACCGGCAACTGGGTCGATTGGATCAGGCCAAGCAGGCCGAGTCGCGCTGGCAGTTGGCATCCGGCGGCAGCGCCAAGCCACCCGCCGCCGCGCCGACCGTCCGCTGGATGGATCCGACCGAGTTCGCGAAGTCATCTCCCCGCCCGCCGAACGCCTGGCATTCGAGCAAGACGTCCACGCCGGTGGTCGCGAAGAAGCCGGACCAACCGACCATGTTGACCGTCCCCGGGACCCAGCCCGAAAAAACTGCCTGGTGGTGGCCCTGGGGTAATTTGTTCAGGTAGTGACGGCAGTCCGTTAAACCATCAGTTCGACGTTGACAGGCAATTAGCATGTATACCAAGCAGGAATCAACCCGCGTTGCGTTGGCCGGACGTTTGCTGCCGCGGCTTGCGCTGGTGGCCGTCTGTTGTCTTTCCCTTTCGGGCATGGACATGTCGGGCAAAGCTAGCAGCCCGTTGAAGAAGGGTGCCACTGCTGGCTTGTCCAGCAGTGAGAGGCACAAGACGCGCAAAGACACTGCTGGGCAAGCCAGCAGTGGCACCCAGCTCTCCGGCACCGGCCTTATTCATCGGACTGCTCGTTCGGCCGAGTTCGAGGATGCGTCGGGCTTGCGTTGGCAGCCGGTCGAACAGTGCCAGGCCTTGGGGCCGGCCGCGCCCTATGATATCCGGGGCGTCGACTGCTCGGGCAGCACCAACTGCCGTCGGCTGGGCTGGGAGGCCGTCCGCTCCATCGACTGGCAACGGTACGCACAGGGTGAATATGTCGGTCACTGGCGAACCGCCCACGTCTGGGAATACCGGCTCCGCGTGGACGACGAGTTGGACTTCGTCTACCGGCTGACTCGCGATGAGATGCCGACGCCCTACAAGCTAAACGTCGGCGACGAAGTCCGTCTCGAATCGTTCACCGACCCGGACCTCAACCGCGACATGATTATTCAGCCCGACGGTACGATCACGGTACGTCTGTTGGGTCAGGTTCGGGCAACCGGCAAGACGGTGACGCAGATCACCAAGGATCTGGAAGAAGCCTACAAGAAGTACTACAAGGTGCCCGCGCTGACGGTCTCGCCGCTTCGGGTAAACAGCAAGCTGGAGGACCTTCGCAGCGCCGTCGACAGCCGCTTCGGTCCGGGTGGTCAGAACCGTTCGGCCCGGGTCACTCCGGAGGGCACCATCCAGTTGCCCGTCATCGGCTCGTTCTTCGTGCAAGGGTTCTCGATTTCGGAATTGCAGCAAGAAGTGAACGAGCGCTATCGGGCAGAGGTCGAGGGGATGGAGATCATTCCCGTGCTCGTGCAGCGGGCGCCGCGATACTGTTTTGTTGTCGGCATGGTCCAGAAGCCGGGCCGCTTCGAGCTGACCGGTCCGACCACGCTGATGCAAGCGATCAGCATGGCCGGAAGCTGGGAGATCGGCGCCTATCTGCGGCAAGTGGTGGTTTTCCGCCGTGGCGACGATTGGCGGCTGATGGCCACCATGGTCGACATTCGCCCCGCCCTGTTCGGCCGCGATCCCTGCCCGCCGGCCGAAATCTGGTTGAACGATTCGGACGTGGTGGTTGTGCCGAAGAACCCGATTCTGGTCGCCAATATCTTGATCGATATGGTCTTCACTCGCGGAATTTACGGCGTCTTCCCCCTGAGCAGCACGATCAACTTCGCCAAGCTCAGCAGCCTCTGATCCGGCGCAGCACCACGTCCGTAGCTGGATTCGCAAGAATTCAGCCCGCGAGCGGAAATCCGTCTGAATTCTTGCGAATCCAGCTACCAGGGTGCCGCCGAACCATTGAGGTTCTGTAAACTCGTTCTTGCATCGCCTCTAATCCGCCCGCCGGTGCATGGGCATCGGGCGGGGAAAATGGTATGGTTGATGTGTTGCAGTCCGCATACAAGGGGTGGATATCATGCCGCACGGCGTCGAACTGCCGCCCGACGAGCCGGTAGCGGCCGACGGAAGCAAGTCGGCCGGCTGGTGGCACGAGTCGGAAGACGGCCAGACACTCGTCTGCGATCTCTGCCCACGCGCCTGCAAGCCGAAGCTGGGTGCCCGAGGCTTCTGCTTCGTCCGCCGCAATAGCGACGGCCGAATGGTCTCGACCACCTACGGACGAAGCACCGGGTTCTGCATCGATCCGATCGAGAAGAAACCGCTCAATCACTTCTATCCCGGCACGGCCGTGCTCTCGTTTGGCACGGCCGGCTGTAACTTGGGTTGCAAGTTTTGCCAGAATTGGACGTCCTCCCGTTCGCGCGAGGTCGACGACTACTGCGAACTGGCTCAACCCGACGCCATCGCCGAGGCCGCCCACAAGCTGAACTGCAAGAGCGTGGCCTTCACCTACAACGACCCAATAGTCTGGGCCGAATATGCGATCGACACGGCCGTCGAGTGCCGTCGGCTGGGCGTGAAGACGGTGGCCGTCACTTCCGGGTATATTTCTCCGGCGGCACGTGCCGGTTTCTTCGAGAAAATTGACGCGGCGAACGTCGACCTGAAAGCGTTCAGCGAAGATTTCTACAAGGATCTGACCGGCGGACACTTGCAGCCGGTACTCGACACGCTCCAGTGGCTGGTGCGCGAGAGCGACGTTTGGCTGGAAATAACCAACCTGATCGTGCCCGGCGCAAACGACTCGCCGGCTGAAATCGAGCAGATGTGCGACTGGATCGCCGATCGGCTGGGTCCCGACGTGCCCTTGCATTTCAGCGCCTTTCACCCTGATTTCAAGCTCGTCGATCGCGGGCCCACGCCGCCGGAAACCCTGGCGGCCGCACACGATATCGCAAAAAAGGCCGGCTTGAGGTATGTTTATACGGGGAACGTCAGCGACGCCTCGCGGCAGAGCACCTATTGCCCAAGTTGCGACCGCGTATTGATCGAGCGAGACGGATACAACCTGGGCCGGTATGAGTTGAAGGGAGACCGCTGCGGAAACTGCGGCGAGCCGATCGCCGGCCGCTTCGGACAGAGTGTCGGCAGTTGGGGCTCGCGGCGTCAAGCGGTTCGCATCGCCGACTTTGTTCGACTCTCGGGGGCCCGGCCCTCGGGCAATCCGGCGACCGCCAAAAAGGAAACGAAAATGGAAAGCAACCCGTCCGAAAAACCGGCGGACATCGACCGATCGTCGGACCGGCCGAATCTGGACGCCGAGCAGGAAGCACTCATCTTCAATACGGCTGGCCGCCGCGTGGCCGCCGTGGTAAGAAACCTACCGCCACGGCCCACCGACCGGCTGCCGGGCGACGCGGCCAACACGCCAGTGCTCGGCGCCTTCGTTACCTTGAAGCGGGCCGGACAATTGCGAAGCTGTTGCGGTTTCCTCGGTCAGTCGGTTCCGCTGGGCGAGGCGTTGGACCATGCGGCGGTTCGGGCGGCCAAGGACGATCCCCGTTTCCCGCCAATCTCGCCGACCGAACTGGAACATCTCGACATGGATGTCTGGGTGCTCTGGGGAATGAAACCGGTCGAACAACGGGGGGAAGATCGGATCAAGGCCGTCACCATCGGCAAGCACGGCCTGCAAATTATCCGCGGCGGTGCCCGTGGACTGTTGCTGCCCAGCGTGGCCTTGGATCACAATCTCGACGCGGAAGCTTTCCTCGAAGCCGTCTGTCGCAAAGCCGCGTTGCCGCTGGACGCCTGGAAAGACGACAATACCACGCTGATGACCTTCGAGGGACATTCCATCGAAGGCCGCTTGGAGTCGACCTGCGTCGAAGAGGAAGAACAGGACGTTCCGCCCACCGACGAACTAACTGCCGGCGGGCCGACACGGGCCGAACTCGATACGCTGGTCGACTTCTGCCGAGAGAACCTGATCGCCTTGCTGCGCGGAGCGACACCAAATTCCTATCTGCCCGGCGGCTTCGACGACGGCGTTTGCGGCCTGACTCTCAGAGTGCACGTGGCGGGTAGCGCGGAACAAGTCGAGTGCAACCGCCTGGCGCCGCGGCCGGAAATGCCCCTGCAGTCGACACTCTTCCGCCTGATGCAGGCCGCGGCCGACGTGCTTCGCGCGCAACGGGTCGACGCCCGGGCACTGCAAACGGCGGAGATCGGTCTGAGCGTGCTTTGGGACCCCGCCATGCACGGAACACTCGATGAGCCCGAACTCGACGGCGTCGACCCGGCAACCCGCGCCGTCATGGTGGGCGACGCGGCACGCTGGGCCTGGATATTCGACCCCAGCCGCTCGGCCGAGGAACTCTTGGCTCAAGCGGCCGAGGTCGCCGTCGGCGAAGCGTCTTACAAACGGGCGACCACTCGCGTCATCAGCCTGGCAATCGCCACAACCGAGCCGGAGGCCAGCGCCAACAACGCGCCCCGGGTCGAGGCGGTCCGCCCGGCGGCCGTGGCCGGCGGGTTTTATCCGGGCGAACCGGGTCAACTCGCCCGGGCGATCGACGAGTTTCTACCCAGTCAACCAGAGCCCGAGCGCTGGGCCGGCGCCATGGTGCCACATGCCGGCTGGACCTACTCGGGTCGACTGGCGGCCGAGGTATTGAGTCGGGTGGAGATTCCCGACCGAACAATAATTTTTTGTCCCCGGCATCGGCCGGGTGGGGCGGCTTGGGCGGTCGCGCCGCACAAAACATGGTCGCTGCCGGGCGCCAACGTGGAATCCGACCCCGATCTGGCCCGGCAACTGGCCGGGGCTGTCTCCGGCTTGGAACTCGATTCGGCCGCGCATCGGGCCGAGCATGCCATCGAAGTCCAATTGCCGATCATCGCCCGACTGGCCCCGCATACGAAAGTGGTGGGCGTTGCCATCGGCGGTGGCGATTTCGACGCGCTGGCGAAGGCGGCCGAACAGCTTGCCGGGCTGCTGGGCGAGATGTCGAAGCTGCCCTTGCTGGTCATATCGACCGACATGAATCATTTCGCCGACGACGAAACAACTCGCCGCCTGGATCGCCTGGCACTGGACGCCGTCGAGAGCCTCGACCCGGCCCGCCTTTACCAGACGGTTACGAATAACCGCATCAGCATGTGCGGCATGTTGCCCGCCGTGCTGGTAATGGAAACCCTCCGCCGCCTCGACCTGCTAACCGAGTGCCGCCCGGTCGGCTACGCCACCAGCGCCGAAGTCTCCGGCGACACCCAGCGCGTAGTCGGCTACGCGGGGATGTTGTTCCGCTGATGAGAGTCGGATGCGGTTGAGGTCAACGGGGCGGTAGGTGCATTGCACGATGCCTCGATGCTATGGTTTGTCGTGCAAATAGTCTATAATGAGACGATGGCTGGGATTTGGTGGTGATCCGTGGCGTCCGGTGGAATAGCATTGTTTCCGACATAAAGGTGTTTGCCATGTCTATTGACTTACCACTGGAAAAGATGACGCTTGCTGACAAATTGGAGGCAATGGAGTTGCTGTGGGCGGACATCTCAAGACAGCCCGCGCAATTGCCGTCACCAGCTTGGCACCGAGACGTCTTGAATGAACGTCGACGCCATGTCGAGGAAGGGAAACTGAAATTCCTGGACTGGGATACGGCGATGACCGAACTCCGGGAGGAACTACGTGGAGATTCGGGTACTTGAAACGGCGAGAGAGGATTTACGCGAAGGCTGGAAGTTTTACGAAGAGAATGCGGTGGGGCTGGGTGAGTATTTTCTCGATTGCATCCAAGCTGATGTCCGATCTCTCAAGATTTGTGCCAAGCGCCTCGCTTCCTCGCGAGAACACCAGTGACCCGGCTACAGACCACCTGCTTCAGAAGCTGGCGGTTCGGACTTCTTGGCCGGCCGGGTGGAACTGGAGGAGTCGGACGTGCCCGGAACTCCCCCCCGGAACTCCGCCGCGCCGTCAAAAGAGCAAATCAAGCTCACGTCCGCGAGATTCGCGCTGCCATCGCCTCCGAATGGCCATTTCGTTGCTGCCGGTAGAATTTTTTTCTAGGCTGTCAGTGTCGCGCAACCCCTTACGGCACAAAGCCTTGTAGCTACCCCCCCCGAGGGCCCGTCGATCCCGGAATTTTGGATTCTGATGATTGACGTGCTCGTAGCCACGATTAGAATCGTAGGTGTGCTGGCTGTCGTTGCTAGCACGGCGGTTCGGACAGCCGTGCGAAATTGTGGCCGCGTTGAGTATAGACCCGGAGAGGTATTGCATGAGTCGGCTCACCAAAGTCAACACGCAAGCCGAAAGAACGCTAGCACGTGGCTGCAAAGCAGAAATCAAGGGAGAGTACGAAGAGGCTGGACGTCTATATGCGGAAGTCATTGAGAGGTTTCGGACAACCGAGTTTGCTAACGACGCTCGTTCCGCATTGGAATTGTTGCAGAGGGAAGGTAAGGTCGCAGGCGATTCAATTGACAGGGCTGAAGAAGCGGCTGCCGAAGCGAATGCCCAGCAGGTCGAAGATTCTTCGGTACGGCAGACTGAGGTCGAGCCGGTTGGACTAACCGAGGATGCTGAGTGTCCCGATTGCGGCCTGATCAATCCGCCGGGAACGCTTCATTGTGATTGTGGGTACGACTTCTCATCACCAGCTACGGTTCCCTCTAGCGAAACCTGTTGGGAAATAAGGTTGCCGGATGGAACGATGCGGCAGTTCACCATCGACCAGTGCCTTGTCGACGCAATGATGGCAGGCCAAATTACCCCCGAGGATCAATGTCGACGGATTGAGGCTAGCGACGATACTGGTGAAGGGAAACGCTCCGACTGGAAGCCGGTGTCCCAATCGCTTGTCAAGTCGTCTTTCCAAATCCGTGTTCTCTTTCAGCCGGTATGGGCGCACACCGTACGAGGTGCCGGCGTTGGAGCCGCGTTGGGTGCTATGTTCTGGCTGGCGTGTGGAGTTTACCTCTATATTGTCCTAGGTGTGAATCCTCCGGCTGGTGTTGTCTTCGGCTGTTGCCTCGTCGTTTTGGGCTGTGGTACTGTCGAAACGCTTTTTCGCGTGAAGATCAAGGGGGTTCTCGATAAACTTTTCGTTGTTGCGATCATCGCCTGCGTAGCTTGCGCCAAACACTTTGGTATCGGTCCTACACTACACGGCGTCTTTGTAGTGGGACAACTGGGCTTGCTTGTTGCGATTCCAGTGGGGGCACTCGCCGGCGTGTTTCCGGGCATGCTGCTTGGAACTGTCACCGGACTACTTCGACAACGATGGATTAAGACGGCACCAACGGCGAAGCCGGAAAACCTTGCTGCCCTATTGATCAAAGGAATTCTGCTCCCTATGATCCTTGCAACCGGTCTAGTTGCTGGATACGCAGCAGCCATACCGCGATTGTTCGAGTTTCTGAACCGAGTCGAAAACGAAAGCACAAGCGTGCCGGATCGCCAAACAAGCTCTTACGTATCACCTGAATCGCAGAATTGCCGCAACTCGCCCTATTAGGTGTATAGCGACAATTACTTTTCCGGTCTGACGACAATTAGAATTCCCGGTTGAAGGCGGTCGGGTAGACTATCGCAAGTCTCTCTGATGGCGATCCAACTGGCCGTGTGATTTTCACCGCGGGTGGCCCCGGTTCTCGAACCGGGGGGACGAAGTCCCAAGAGGCCGAGTCTGCACCTTCCTGGGCGAACAACCTCCTGTCGCTGCGCGACCCAGGTTCAGAGAACCTGGGCTACCCGGTAGAACCAAGCCAGCCACCCAGCTACAGACCCCCCGCTTCCGAAGCTGGCGGCTCGGGCGTCTTGGCCGGGCGGTTTGAACTGGAGGAGTCGGATGTGCCGGGAACGATCTTGGGGCTGGGTGAACTGGCCTCCAAAATCTCCTTCAACTCGTCCGAGTCGATCACCTCTTTCTCGATCAGTTGCGCGGCCAACGCTTCCAAGGCGTCGCGACGAGTTTCCAGTACGTGGCGAACCTTCTCCAGCGACTCGCCGACAATCCGCTTGATCTCTTCGTCGATTTCGCGGGCGGTCTGCTCGCTGTGGTATCGTTCACTGGGGAACATGGGCGGGCCGCCCAGGAACGCCCCCCGGGTACTCTCCCGGTAGTTCACCCGGCCCAAGCGGCTCATGCCGAAATCCATCACCATGCTACGCGCGATTTCGGTCGCCCGTTCCAGGTCGTTCTGTGCCCCGGAGGATACGTCGTCGAAGATCATCTCCTCGGCCGCCGTACCGGCCAGGAGCACTTGGACACGGCTCTCCAACTCGCTTTGGGTAACCAGATATCGATCGCCTTCGGGTCGTTGTATGGTATAGCCCAGCGCCGCCAGTCCGCGCGGGATGATCGACACTTTGTGGACCGGGTCGGTGTTGGGTAGGCTACAGGCAACCAGGGCATGGGCCGACTCGTGATAGGCCACCCGCTGCTTCTCGTCCTCGTGGATGATCCGCTGTCGCTTCTCCAATCCGGTCGTTACCCGTTCCACGCCCTCGTTGAATTCGTCCATGGTCACCGCCGACTTGCTCTTTCGCGCTGCCAGCAGGGCCGCCTCGTTCACCAGGTTGGCCAGATCCGCGCCCACGAAGCCCGAGGTTATCGCCGCCACCTCGCGCAGCTTGATCGACTCGTCCAGCTTGACGTTCTTGATGTGTACTTTGAGAATCGCTTCACGACCGCGGATGTCGGGCCGGTCGACGAGCACTTGCCGGTCGAAGCGGCCGGGTCGAAGCAGGGCCGGGTCGAGGGTTTCCGGCCGGTTGGTGGCCGCCATTACGATAACGCCGCTGTTGGAGCTGAACCCGTCCATCTCGACCAGCAGGGCGTTGAGCGTCTGTTCGCGCTCGTCGTGTCCGCCCACCACGCTGGAGCCCCGGGTTTTGCCCAACGCGTCGAGTTCGTCGATGAACACGATGCAGGGCGCCTTGAGCTGCGCTTGTTGGAACATGTCGCGGACTCGCGCCGCGCCCACGCCGACAAACATCTCGACAAAGTCCGACCCGGAAAGACTGAAGAAGGGCACGCCCGCCTCGCCGGCAACCGCCTTGGCCAGCAGGGTCTTGCCGGTGCCGGGAGGGCCGACCAGCAACACGCCCTTGGGGATTCGGCCGCCCAGCACGCGGAATTTGTCGGGTGTTTGGAGGAACTCGACCACTTCGCGCAACTCGTCGACCGCCTCGTCGATCCCGGCCACGTCGTTGAAGGTGATATCGACGTCTTCCTGGGCGATCAGCTTGCCGCGACTTCGACCGAAGGCCATCGCCCCGCCGGCTCCACCCAAGCGACGCATCATGAAGAGGAACACTATTATCAACAGTGCCGGGAAGATCAGCATCGGCATGTAGTAACGCCAGCCGCTGGGTGCCCGCTCGGCGCTGAACTTGGTGAACCCGTTGGACATCAACAGGTCGACCATGAAGTTGTTGTCGTTTTCCAGCCCCAGCCGGTCGGTACGGAAGGAGACGTCCGCTTTCGGTTCGCCCTTCTCGGGCGCCGTCACCTGGCGGGTGACCGTGCCGGTGATCTGGTGCGGTCCGACTTTCAGGTCGGCCAGCTTGGAGTAGCGCACGGTTAGCTGCTTCTCGCCGCTGCCTTCGAGAACCTCGATCGTGGCCTTGGCGTTCCGGTCGGGCGAACCCTGCTTGATGAGTTGAACCAATTCGGCGAAGGGAATTGCCGCGGCTCCCCGGCCCCCCTGCAACAGGCTGACCAGGAACAGGGTCCCGATCCCCACTGCCAGCAGATACCAAACGAAGTTGTTGCCCATCGGGGGCTGTTTTTTCTCGGGCGTGGGCTTATCGCCCTCCGGCGGCTTCTTATCCATCGACACTCTTCCTATCGCGGCACTCTTCCTATTGCGGCAGGGGCCCGCGCTATCTAAACGGTGAGTTGCAACCCTCTACCCTTAATATTACACGCTTTCCAACGAATAAGCTTCCCTAGGGCTGAAAGCGGTGAATTACTCTCGCGCTTGCCGAATTTCGCGTGAATCAACCGGCCGTTCCCCCCATCCGACCGAACGGTGCGACCCCTCGGGCGGATAGTTGCCGCAAGCGGCGGCGGCGAAAGTCGGGTTGTCCCCGTGGGAAACCCCTATAGAATGGGAGTCTACGATAGTAGTCTGTCACGGCCAAAGGGATGGGTGCCACTACTGGCTTGTCCAGCAGTGCGAAGTACAATCGCCGCTAAGACACTGCTGGGCAAGCCAGCAGTGGCACCCTGTAACCCTATCAAACAGGATGTGACAGACTACCAGGAACATCTCGACGCAATCCACGCAATCGCTAAAACCGTCACCCGAACCCTTCGCCCACGCAACGCATGACCGACCGCCAGACGAACGTTGCCGTGTTGGGTTCCACCGGGAGCATCGGCCTGAGTACGTTGGAGGTAATCGCCGCTTCGGGCGGGACACTTCGAGCGGTGGCCCTCTCGGCCCATTCAAGCGCGGCACTGCTCGAGGAGCAAGCCACGCAACTTGAACCGCGGCGGATCGCCGTCACCGACCCAACGGCCGCCCAGCAACACGATTGGTCGAAGTTGCCCAAGGGCGTCGAACTGCTCAGCGGCCCGGAGGCGATCACCCAACTTGCCACCGATCCGGAGGTGGACATTGTCGTCTCGGCAATAGTCGGCAGTGCGGGCTTGCAAAGCACCTTGGCCGCCTTGGGGGCCGGCAAGCGGGTCGCCCTGGCCAACAAGGAGAGCCTGGTGATGGGTGGGCCGCTTCTGGTGCGCTTGGCCCAGAAGAACGGCACGAAGATCCTGCCCGTCGATAGCGAGCACAGTGCCGTGTTCCAGGCGTTGCAGGCCGGGCGTCGGGAAGAAGTTGGCCGGGTGGTTCTCACCGCCAGCGGGGGGCCGTTCCTCACCTACTCCAACGAACAACTGGCGCGGGTTACCGTGGCCGACGCTTTGGCACATCCAACTTGGAACATGGGTCCGAAAATAACGGTCGATTCGGCTACGCTGATGAACAAGGCCCTGGAGATCATCGAAGCCCGATGGCTCTTCGATCTGAGGCCCGAGCAAATAGGCGTGGTAATTCATCCCCAATCGATCGTACATTCGATGGTAGAATACATAGATGGATCGATCGTCGCGCAGCTCAGCCCGCCGGATATGAAGCTGCCGATCCAATACGCTTTGACCTGGCCCGAGCGACGTAACTCGCCTGCCGAAAAGCTCGATTGGAGCCAGGCACTACACTTGGAGTTCCTGCCGCCCGACTACGAGCGGTTCGATGCGTTATCGCTCGGCTTGGAGGTCGCCCGAGCGGGAGGAACCGCCGGCGCGGTCCTCAACGCGGCCAATGAAGCGGCGGTGGCCGCCTTTTTGAAAGAAGAACTTGGTTTTGCTGAAATCGTGCCGGCCTGCCGGGCAGTTTTGGAGCATCACGAGTTCGATCCGAATCCCACATTAGAACAACTTTTTGAAGCAGACAGTTGGGCTCGCCAGGAGGTGTCGCGTTGGGTTTGTACATAGTAGGGTTATCGTTGGGCATTCTGAAGGTCGCCATCGGTCTGGGAATGGTCATTTTCGTGCATGAACTGGGCCACTTCCTCGTCGCCAAAATGTGCGGCGTGAAGTGTGAGAAGTTCTATCTCGGCTTCGACATCGGCGGGTGGAAGTTCTGCAAGTTCACCTGGGGTGAAACCGAATACGGTGTCGGTATCTTGCCGCTGGGTGGATATGTAAAGATGCTCGGCCAGGAAGACAACCCGGCCCGACTCCAGGAGGAGTTGGAACGAGCAAAAGCACACGCGACGGAGAAAACCGAAGCTGATGCCGATAAGGATCAGCCGGCCGATGAAACCAAACCGGCCCAAGCCGAAGAACAACAGACCGAAGAACTCGACGCCGAAGCGGCCGCTGCCGCTGAAGCCGCGCTCTACGATCCGCGCAGCTACCTGGCCCAAAGCGTACCGAAGCGGATGGCGATCATCTCGGCGGGCGTGGTAATGAACGTGATTTTTGCCTTCCTGATGGCCGTCGTCGCTTACGGGCTGGGCGTAACACAGATGGCCTGCGGCGTGGGCGCGCTGGCGCCCGGCCAGGGCGCTTGGCAGGCCGATCTGAAAGTCGACGACCAGATCATCGAGATCGCCGGCGAGCCGGTCCACCAGTTTCGCGACCTGCAAACCAGTGTTTCGCTGGGCGACATCGACGGCGGCGTGCCGATGGTGATTCGCCGGCCCGGCGTCAAAAAGGAACTGTCCGTCAACATCATGCCCGACCGCACCTGGTTGGTCCCTCGAATCGGCATCTCCAATCCGCGGACAACCTCGTTAATCGCACGAGACGAGATGCTCTGGTCGGAAGAGATGGACGTGCCGCCGGTCGATCCGGGCTCGCCCGCCGATCGGGCCCGGCCCAAGTTCCGGCACGGCGACACGGTCGTCGAGGTGGGCGGCCAGCCGGTCGAACGGTTC
>CAZDHN010000077.1:0-14052 GCA_964505115.1 uncultured Planctomycetaceae bacterium | reverse complement strand
TCGATGTCGGGTCCCACCAGTTCGATGTCGCCGTCCTGGATATCGGCCGGCTCGACCATTCTGGCGTACTCGACGGCGTCGGAGTACTTGAAGCCGAACTGCACGTGCATGTCGTCCTTGCGGACGCGCTCGCCCTCGAATGCGGCGGCGTAGCCCACCGGAATATCGATCGTTTCGATCTTGACCTTCACCGCCCGGGTGTCGATGCAGGTGGCGACCAACTTGTCGACATCGGTTTCCACCACGATCGCCTCGCGGATGGTGACGCCGGTGGGCCGCACTTCGGGCGTGGTATCCGAATCGGAGATAACCGGGTATCCGAGCAGAATTGCGGCGGCGCCCACCGCGTACCAGTCGTCGGAAATCTCCCCGAAGGTGATCCCGAAAGCGTTAATTCGGCCTTTTGTGTAATTGAGGCACTTGCGCGCCTCGCCCCGCTTATGCCCGCCAAAGGTAAGCGCGCTACGGATCGACCAGTTGAGCACGTAGATGGAGTCGAGCGTTTCGGGACCGACCGGAACGACATAGAGGTCCCAGCATTCCTCCATCGGCGCGTCTTCCTTGAGCACGCCACCTTCGACCAACTGTTCTCGCATCGTGTGGCCGTCGCGATTGCAGACGAGGAAGGAGAGGATGCTCCGTTGTTGAAGCTCGCGAACCACCTTGACGGCGATTTCGGTCGAAGGGGCCGGGCCGAGAATGGCCGCGAAGCCGGGCATCCGACCGTCGACGAGTTGAATACCCAATTCCCGCATGATCGTGTCGGAAATGAACCCCTGATAGCCGGGCGGAGTCTGGTATCCGTTGCAGGTCCGCAGGGCGACCAACGCCTCCTGGGCGAGCAAGGTGGCCGCTCCGGCGTCCAGTCCGTCGCCCAGGTATGGGAGCCACATACTGTCTGAAGGCATCGGGCGTATCAACTCCCGAGCGTGTTCTACCTGTGGCTTGAGGTCGCCAAGCGTCTTGACCTCAAGTCCCATCATTGAATAGGACATGGGCAGATTGTAGGCGGTCAGCGGCCCCCAGCCGATCGGCTGGTCGGCTCCGTGCTCGGATAGTGCCTGTTCGAGTGCTTGCTCGGCCTGCCCGACCCACTGCTGGGCACCCCGAATCACCTGCGTGAAGACTTGTTTCGACATCTTAGAGTCCTCTGGTTATGTTCCGTACCCGTCATACTCCGGCGTGACGACTACATATTTCCTTGGCCATTTGTTTCCTCTTGCACGGTGCACATAATGTCTCGGTGGCCAGCAGCTCGACCAGCGTCGGCCCGCCCCGCTCGGCCAGTGCCCGACTGACTAACTCGCTGCCCATCGGCTGGTTGCACTCGGCACAGCGTTTTCGTTTGACTCGATTCTTGAAAGGCGATATTTCCAGTTCGTCCTCGTACGTTCGAACGACGATCGTGCCGACCGGACAAACGGCCGCGCA
Source organism: uncultured Planctomycetaceae bacterium (assembly GCA_964505115.1). GTDB lineage: Bacteria > Planctomycetota > Planctomycetia > Pirellulales > Thermoguttaceae > CAZDHN01. Next base: position 12,621 of record CAZDHN010000077.1, on the reverse strand, counting down.
CGCGCCGCAGCCGATGCAGTCTTTCGACGGCATCCGAAAGGGCCCGGCCACGGATCGCTCGACACCGCGACCCACTCGGGCGATGGCCGAGGCGCCGATCCGCTCAGAACACACTCGCACGCAAAGCCCGCAAAGTATGCAGTTTCGCTGCGCCTCGGTAACCTTGGGATAGGGCGTGCCCTCGACGCCCATCCGCTCGGCCAGCGCGAGTAGCTGAGGGCTATCCGGACACCGGGCCAGCAGCAGTTGCATTACCCCCCGGCGGGCGCGAACGGCCCGCTCGGAGTTCACCCGAACCGTCAAATCTTGCCGGATCGGGTAATTGCACGACGTGACCACTTGCCACCAACTACCCCGGTCGATCTCCACCACACAGATACGACAGGCGGCGTACGACTCCAGTGCCGGGTGGTGGCAGAGGGTGGGTATCCAAACGCCGGCCCGACGGGCGACCTCCAGGATCGTCTCGCCGACTTGCGCCTCGTAAGGCCGATCGTCGATGGTTACCGTGGGCATTGCCGATTCCTTCTACTACTACTAAGGCATCGCGACTTAACTGCTGTCACGAGTTTCCACGTCAAGTTCCCCACCGGCCCCGTGCCGGTGGAACATGGTTTGATAACTACACCGCATATCTCCACGTCAAGTTCCCCACTGGCCCCGTGCCGGTGGAACATGGTTTGATAACTACACCGCCCCACGATCATACTCCCCAATCGTTCCCACGTAATAGCCGAACTGAAATACGGGTTTCATACCGCATGTGTACGCACAGTTATTGAGATAATGTAACGCCACGTCTTCAGGCGATTGGTCAATCGGGCACCCCATCGTCATATGCATGTGGTCCGCCAGTAGCCCGACTCGTGATAGTTGATAGCCATACTTCAAGGCTACCGCCTCGATCATTTCAACGAGTTGACTCAATACGTCATCCCGGATTTCCATCCAACGTTCGTCGTTGACGATCACTAGGTGCAGGTTGTACCAATACTTGCCGTGTGAACTGAAAGTCGGTTTACGCAAGTCCACGTTCGGATAGCTTCTTTGAAACCGGGCCAGTCGCTGCTGAACGCCAGGGTCGGCCATTCGATGATGGCTCAGTTGGTTGGCTACGTAGTCTTCCACGACACTTCGTTTGGCTGCACCAATGCTGCGGAGGCAGTAATTTCGCTGGAATGCCTTGGGGGTTTGTTTTTGGATTAGGTGTTGAAGCCGGCCCTTGACGGACCGGACCAACTCAGATGGCGACACTCGGGGCTTCGTGCTGACAAAAAGCTGGCTGGCGTCGTCCGTGACCATTCGGTGCTTAATGACTCCCACGTCATCGGGTTCCGTGGCCTCCCGTAAATAGGCGAGCCAGTTCTCTTCGGGGCTTGGGGGCTGACGCCAAAAAATAGTCAGACCCCAATTGAGTTGATATGCAGGCTCGGCGTTATTGGATGTGTAGAGCGCTTCCATAGTCCTCAAACCCGTCTACCACCGGCACGGGGCCGGTGGCGTAGGTGCGCGGTCTCCTGCCATTGTAGTTCTCAAACCCATTCACCACCGGCACGGGGCCGGTGGGGAACAAACCCGATTCCTTCTATCTTTCTACTAGACTTTCTTTATCGCCGAAAACGGGCAGACATCGAAGCAGGTGCCGCAACCGGTGCAAATCTCCTGATCCAGAACGTGCGGCTTCTTCCGCTCGCCCGTGATCGCTTGCACCGGGCACTTCTTCGCACACACGCGGCAGCCGGTGCAAGTCTCGGCGTCGATCTTGTATTGGAACAAGCCCGGGCATTCCTTGGCCGGGCAGCTTCGCTCCATTATATGCGCATCGTACTCGGCCCGAAACTGCCGGATGGTGGATAGGACCGAATAGGCTGCCGTTTTACCCAGGGCACAGAGGGCCGTGTCTTCCAGCAGTTCTCCCAGATTCGCCAGCATCTCCACATCACCTTGCCGCCCCTCTCCCTTGGTAATTCGGGTGAGGATATCGTGCATCTGCGCGATCCCTTCGCGGCAGGGGGTACATTTGCCGCAGGATTCGTCCTTGAGGAAGGCGAGGAAGTACCTGGCCACCCGGACCATGCAGGTGTCCTCGTCCATCACGATCATTCCGCCGGAACCCATCATCGAGCCCAACTCGGCCAAGCGGTCGAAATCGACCGGCTCGTCGAGGTACTCCGCCGGGATGCAGCCGCCGGAGGGTCCACCCGTCTGGACGGCCTTGAATGCCTTGTCGTCGGGTATGCCGCCGCCGATGTCGAAGATGATCTGGCGGAGCGTCATGCCCATGGGCACTTCGACCAGCCCGGTGTTCTTCACCTTGCCGACCAGCGAGAAGACCTTGGTCCCCTTGCTCCTCTCGGTGCCGCAGGAGGCGAACCAGTCGGCGCCGTTCTGGATAATCGGCGGCACGTTGGCCCAGGTTTCCACGTTATTCAACAGCGACGGTTTCCCGTGGAGCCCGCTCTCGACGGTATGGATGTACTTCGCCCTGGGCTCGCCCACTCGACCTTCCAGCGAAGCCATCAGCGCGGTCGACTCGCCGCAGACAAACGCACCCGCCCCGCGGTTGATGCGGATGTCGAAGTCGAATCCGCTGCCGAGAATATTCTCGCCCAAGAGTCCCATCTCTCGAGCCTGCTCGATGGCGGCAGTCAGGTGTTTGACGGCCAGCGGGTACTCGTTGCGGACGTAGAGGTATCCTTGCGAGGAGCCGACGGCGCGGGCGCCGATCGTCATGCCTTCGATCACGGCGTGCGGATCGCCCTCCATCAGGGAGCGGTCCATGAACGCGCCCGGATCGCCTTCGTCGCCGTTGGCGATAACGTAGGTCGGTTCTCCCGGTGCGTCGCGAGCCGAGCGCCACTTTCTGCCCGTGGGAAAACCACCGCCTCCACGGCCGCGCAAGCCGGAACGGGTGATCTCGTCGATCAAGTCGTCGGGAGTCATCGAGCCGAGCGCCTTGGCCAGCGCGGCATATCCGCCGACGGCCAGGTAATCGTCGATCGAGGTCGGGTCGATCACGCCATTGTGGGCCAGGACAATTCGGCGCTGGGCACTATAGAAGGGTATTTGGTCGGGCGTTTGGGCCGTCTCGCCGGACTTGTCGTCCTTGTAGAGCAGTCGCTCGACAACCCGGCCGCCGAGCACCGTCTCCCGCCAGATCTCCGCGACGTCTTCTTCCCCCGCCCCGACGCCCTGATAGAGAATGTTGCCCGGGTCGACGACCACGATCGGCCCTCGCTCGCAGAAGCCATGACATCCGGTACATTTCGACTGGACCAGGGTATCCTCGCGGCCGGCCTCCTCGGCCAGATGGCTGAACTGCTCCAGCACATTCAGGGCCCCCTTGGCCGTGCAGCCGGTGCCGATGCATACTCGCACTCGCCGGGCGCCCGGGTCTTGGCGATCCGTCAACTGGGCGCGGTATTTTTCGAGGTCCGCCGCTCCGTCAAGTCTGGTTGCGACCGTGCTCACTTGTTGTTGCCCTCGCCAATCTTGTTGAGAAGCTTGACCGCCTTCTTGACGGTCAATCCACCGTGGTACTCGCCGTCGACGACCATTACGGGCGCCAAGGCACAGGCACCCACGCAATTGACCGGCGAGAAGGAGAAGCGGCCGTCGGGTGAAGTTTCGCCGGGCGTGAGATCGAACTCCTGCTGGATCGCCTCGGAGATTTTGCCGGCGCCTTTGAGGAAGCAGACCGTGCCCATGCAGAGCTGGATCGTGTGGTCGCCCTGCGGCATCAGTCGGAAGGACGAGTAGAAGGTGGCCACGCTGTAGACTTCGGCCAAGGGAACGTGCAAAGCGCCGGAGAGCCCCTCCAGTTCGGGCCGGGGCAGATAGCCGCACTCGGTCTGGATGTCTTGCATCATGGGGATCAACATATCGGGATCACCCCCGTAGCGGTCGACGATCCGGGTGATCGTATCCGAGCCGTTTTCGTCCGTACAGTTTTCACATTTACAGGCAGACACTTTCCGACCTCCAATTTCCGATTTCCCACCTATCAGAAGTATTCTATCTCCACTTCCTTGCCGCGCTGCTTCAACTCTTCGGCCAACTCGCGAACTACTTGGGGTTTGATCGCGAGATTTCTGGGTAGACTTGGATTCTGATGCGCGGGATTCATGGCCCTGCCCACCAAGACCTTTATCGCGTCGGCCTCCATGAGTATGACTGCCAGGGCGCTTGCCCCGTCGGTGGCCGGTTTCAGTTGCTCGACCGACTTGCCGGAGCGGAGTATATCGAGTGTCTGAGTGACGGTCAAAGTTCCCTCGGTGACCAGATCGATCCCTTCTATCCGGCCCGTCGCCGGCACTTCATTCGTGCTGGTTTGCAACTCAACAATGATGCCTCGACCAAGATGCCGGGCAACGATGTTGGCTGTCGTGCCGCCGCAAACCACGTGCCGGCCGGGCGACGACATCAAGGTCTCCACGACGCGGTCGTCGTCTTTCTTGTTGACCGGCGGTCCCATGAAAATCACCAACATCCGCTTGCGTCGAGCCTTGATGACCGCGATGCTCACGTCGTCGCCGGGTGGACCGTCGTAGAGTTCCACCACGACGCGGGCCAGCTTCTTGGCCAACTGCTCGGCCGAGAGCGATTCATCAACGTGGCCTTCCAGGTACTTCACCACGTTATCCCAACCCCAACCCAGCGGATACGAACCGCCGATCCCCGCGTTCAGCACGCCGTCGGAAACCTGTACCAGCCAATCGCCGGGCCGCAGGTCGAAGTTGTAGTCGGCTATCTGCTTGCCGGCAACCTCGCACTCCTCGCAGTGCAGGTCCCGCGCCTTGTGCCTGCGAATCACGATTGGCGGCGGGCTGTCGAAAGCAACCAGCTTTCCGTTGCCTTCGGCCGACAGTTGCGCCATGGTGAACGTACTGTAAGCGATCTTCCGCGTGCGGCAAATCGGCAGGGTTTCGGAGATCGTTTGCACTACGTCGTCCAACGGCAACCCTTCATCGAGCATTCGCGCGGCGATTCGGGTGGTGAGAGTCGAGAGGATACTGGCTTTGACTCCGCTACCCAGCCCGTCGGAGAAGACCAACGTCGCTATGTCGGGCTTGGCCGAGAACTCGACGCTGTCGCCGCAGAGTTCCTCGTGCTTCTTGTTAATCTGCCTCAGGTCGAACTCGTAGAATACGTTCACGAGGTCTCCTCCTGTCGGAAGAGGTCCGTGAGCTTTGTCAACAGCACTTTGGTTTCGGCGGTGGTTTCTCCGAGTAGTCCGGCGATTTCCTGGGCGGTTTGCATCTGTCGGCGGATGACTTTCTCGGCCCGGGCGAGTGTTTCCCCTTTGACTTCCAGCAGTTCGGCCCTTGCTCGCTCCTCCTCCGTGGTGTCGATGAAGATACCGCAGTAGCGATTTTCTCCTCCGATACGGAATATCTCCGCGCGATAGTGCACCTTGTGATCGGCAACGTGCCCGCGCACCGACAGTTGGCCACCCGCCGCAATTGCCTTTTCGAAACAGTCCGAATGGAGGAAGTCTGAAGCCTTGCGTCCTCGGAGGTCCTCATCGCTACTGTGGAACATCGGGCGGAATGCCGGATTGACTGACTGTATGCGCGCGTCGCCGTCCACCATTACTATCCCGTTGGGGGAGTGCTGGAGTATGGAGGTCAAGTCCGGCATCGTTTCGGCACTCACTATTTCACCTCTGCAAATCGGCCATCAATGCCCGTCAGTCCGTTGAAAGAGCCCGTTTCTGTCGATTTGCATGGCACTGTCGGCTTCCCGGCAGTCTTTCTTTATTGATTTGTTTTTCGCACCGCGGGCCGCTAGCCTTGCTTGGCTTCCCGCAGCTTATTACGCAGGGTCTCCTCGGCTTCGTCGACGCTTCGGCTGGTAATCTCCTCGTCGTTGAACTTCCAGTTCATCCCTTCACCGCAGCGTTCCATGCAGAATGACCCAAGCAGAGCCACTTCGCCCGCCAGATTCTTCGAATCGATGATTTGGGCGAACCGCTTCAGCATGTCGCGCGAATCCCGCACGTGACAAGAACTGCCCACGCAGACAGTCACTTTCACGGGCAGTTCAGGTTCGTCCGTTGCCATCGCGACACCATGCTTATAAGCAGACTCAGTCCTTAACCCGGGTCGTTTTCGACCACGAGTGCTCGCGCAGCCCTTGAGCGGGCACGCTTGGAAACTTCTTCTATCTCTTCCAGCGTAAGGGCGTTCACCGGGCAAGCCGACACGCACGCCGGCTGCAGTCCGTCGGCCTGCCGTTCGACACACAGATCGCACTTAATGACTGCTTGGCGAGTGGACGAACCGTCGGCGGCCGGTTTCTCTCGCAGCGCGATCACGCCGAAGGGGCATGCCTCGACACAGAAAGAGCAGCCGATGCACTTCTCTTGATCCACCCGCACCGGCTCGTCCCGGCTGACTCGCACCAAGGCTCCCGAAGGACAGACCCTCGCGCAGGGTGCATCCTGACAATGGCGGCACTGCAACGGCACGGCCAGCCCTTCGGCAAACTCGATGTATATCCGAGGCTGAGCGCCTTGCTCGACTATTGCCTCGATAAGATCGTCCGTGTCGGCATGCGCCAAAGCACAGGCGAACTCACACGCCCGACAGGCCATGCACCTGACCGGATCGGCGACGATGTGTTTCATGGTTAATTGCCTCAATTGAATGTACTAATCACACTCTGACTGATGCGGGTTCGTCACGCTCCGGCGTGACGAGTAGGGCAACCGCTCGTTTAGTCCTTGATCGCCACTCCGCGACAAGTCGCCGCGCCGTCGCCGTTGCCATTACCGCCGCCGGCCGTTTCGGCGGGCGCCGCGGAAGGTGCGTCCTCCGCAGCCTTCGGGGCATAAGGGACATCGTACATCGGCGGCGGCAGACCCAAATCGGTACGCTTGCGGTCGATATGGTCGATCATCATCCGGGCCGCCTTGATGGGGTCTTCCTCGAAGGCCCAAGTAGCGCCGAAGTGCTTTTCGAACGTCTTCGTCAGAAGCTCCTGCACCTGGCGGCTGCCTTCGACCGGCAGCGCCGGGTTGACGACCGTGAAGATGCCGCTGGCAACCACGTACATGCCGATCGAGATCGCCTTTTCGCTCATCCACTCGGGCGCGGCGCCGGCGAGGGGCAGCTTGTCGATCGAGTCGCCCAGGCCGCCCTCCTTAACCATCTCGACGGCGGTTGTGAGTATTCGCGAGTTGTCCACGCAACTACCCACGTGCAAGACGGGCGGGATGCCCACCGCGCGACATATCTCCTGGAGGCCCTCTCCGGCAAACCGTTCGGCCGCCTCGGGCGCCAAAAGCCCCGCCTTGGCGCAGGCGATCGCGCTGCAGCCGGTCTGCAGGACGAGCACGTCGTTGCGGATCAACTCCTTGACCATCTCGATGTGGTACTCGTCGTGGGGGTAACGCGCGTTGTTGCAGCCGACCACGCCCGCCGCACCGCGGATTCGGCCGGCCTGGATGCCGTCGTTCAGCGGCCGGTAGCTCGGTCGGTACTTGCCGCCGAGGAACTGGAAGACGGTGCCCGTGGTGAACCCGGCGATCAGCCCCTCTTTCTCCTTGGGGACGTGGATCTTTTCCGAGTCGCGATTGGCAAAGTTCTCGATCGCCATCCGGACGATCTTTCCGGCCGTCTCCATCGCCTCTTGCTCGTGGAACTCGATGTGCGTGGCGCCGGGGAACTTTGCCTTGGGGCTGGTTGAAATGACCTTCGTGTGGAAGCAATCCTGCAGTTCCGTGACGGCCGGCATAATGCACTGCACGTCGATCAGCATTAGGTCGACCACGCCCGTCATTATGGCCAACTCCTGCTGCAGGAAGTTGCCCGCCAGCGGAACGCCGTGCCTCATCAGCACTTCGTTGGCCGTACAGCAGATACCCGCCAGGTTAATGCCCTTGGCTCCGGCAGCCTCGGCCAGGGCGAGTATTTCGGGGTCCTGGACGATGGCCACGATCACGTCGGACAGCGTCGGTTCGTGTCCATGCACGATTATGTTAATCTCGTCTTCCTTGAGCACGCCCAGGTTGGCCATCGAGCGCACGGGATTCGGTTCGCCGAAGAGGATGTCGGAGACGTCGGTGGCGATCATCGAACCACCCCAGCCATCGGCCAACGACGCGCGGACCGAGCCGAGGATCAGGTGCTCCGGCTCATTGTCGACTCCGATGTGGGTCATGTGCATGCCGGTGACGATGTCGCGGTCGACACCTCGTGGCGTGACGCCCAGGGCGGCCCAATACTTCTGCTGTTGCTCGGGTACCCGCGCCACGTTAGCCAGGACACCTTCCTGCCTGCCAAACTCACCCAAGAGGAATTCGGCCAACTCGGCGGCCACCTCATTATCAGAGCGGCCTTCTTCTTCGATGCCGTACTCCCGGGCAAGACTGCGGAGTTTCTCCGATCCCCTGATCTTGTATGCCTCGGATTTGCCTTCGGCTGCCAAAGCCAAGGCATGGACAATCTCGCGACCGTGATCGGAGTGTGCCGCCGCTCCGCCCAAGAGCGCGCGGAGCAGGTTCCGCGCGACTATCGTATCGGCCGTCGCCCCGCAGACGCCCCGATCGGCGCCGTCGCCAAAGGGGTCGATCCGGCAAGGTCCCATGGTACAGTTTCGGCAGCAGATCCCCATCTGCCCGAAGCCGCACTGCGGCTCTTGCGCCTGGAGGCGATCCCAGACAGTTGGGAGCCCGGCCTCCGAGGCTATACCTAACATCTCTTGAGTAGCTGGGTCGACCGAACGCTGATTCTTGCCGGCCATGGATGGTCTCCTTCACAGTAACCGTTATTTGCTAGTTTCAGGAATCGTGGGCCGCGTCGAGCGAAGCGAAGCAAGTAGGATGCGTGCAGCGCACCACCTAAATGTCTATCTTCGTAACACGATCCATACTTTCGACGTGCTGCCCTCTCCACTTGCCTCTCTTCCACAAGCGGGCGAGGGCGATGTTTCCGGACGACTGCCTTTTTTGCTTTTTGTCGAAACTCAGCCAGATAATGCCGGAAGGCCAACCAAGGGAAGGCCGGTTTGCCGGAGTAAGACGCCAAACCATCGCGACATTGCTTTTCTGACTATTAGGAGCCCTCCAGACGTTGTTCTAGTGCTTCAGCGATGCGGTTGACCGCATCGGCCAGAGCTGGATTGTTTAGGTCTACCGGTCGGCCCTCCAGATCGGCTTGCGCCACTTCGGAACTATAGGGGAAAACACCAATCAGGGATTGGTCTTTCAGGGCCCGCCGGAGTGTGTCGAGTTGGTGCTCTTCCTTGATCTTATTCGCCACGACAAAGGTGGATTCGATACCGATCCCGCGAGCAAGTTGCTCGATCCGGGCGGCCGTTTGTACGCTTCTCATGCCCGGTTCGACGACCGATATCAGGGCATCGACACCGGTTGCCGAAGCCCGACCCATGTGTTCCAGCCCGGCCTCCATGTCGAGAATGACGTGGTCGGTCACGCGAAGCAGGAGGTGTTGCATGAGCGCCTTCAGCAGGGCCCCTTCCGGGCACATGCAGCCTTTTCCGCCCGACTCCACCGTGCCTAGTACCAAAAGCCTGACGCCTTCGGCATCGACGGCGAAGCTCTCGGGTAGATCGTCCACTTTGGGGTTGAGCTTGAACATCACCCCCGCGCCTTGATCGTCGGCGCCGGTGCGCTCGCGGATAAGATCCTGCATGTGCGCGATGGGCTCGGGCAGCAGGTTCCCCGGAACCCCCAGGGCGGAGGCCAAGTTGCCGTCCGGGTCAGCGTCAACAGCGACTACCGGCTGCCCAAGAGTGGCCAATCGCCGTGCCAGGGCCGCTGCCAGAGTTGTCTTGCCTGCGCCGCCTTTGCCGACTACTGCGAACTTCATACGGATCGGGGTGGTTGGATGGCTCTCGGTGTAAGAACTCTATTGGAGCCGGAAAGGCCGGACGCCGATTCTCTCACACCCTCGGAAATACTCCCTGCGGTTGCGACGTCTCGGAGTTGTTCTCACAGGCGGCGAAGGCCGCACGGGTTGTGGTCGACAAGCGACAGGGTATGCCGACGGTGCTCGATAGCGCAAACACACAATACAGAGGACGAATCGTTGTAATTCGTGGAAGTATATGGTAAAAGCATGGGAGCGTCAAGTACCGGCCGTCAGATTCGCCAGGCAGGCCCAACGGCCGGTGTCTGTCGCTTATCGGCGTGGCACATACGGGCGGCTTAACGACCGTTGCTGGCGATTTGGATGCCACCGCTGGCTTGCCCAGCAGTGTTTTTTCAGGGTTTGTGCCTCGCACTACTGGACAGGCCGACAGCAACGCGCCTTTTCAACTTTCAACGCGCGGCGGCAAATTCTCGGCGTTTTTTGTTGCCACGTTCGAATTAGTAACACTCCGACTTGCCGTTGGGGCCGTCGGCCAATCGACTGCATGAAAGGAAACCACCGTGATAGACCGCTCCAATGACGGTTGCAGTGGGCAAACGCCGGCCCACCGAAAGAACGGCCCTGATTCATGTGTTGATTGTGCGAAGAGCAAGAATGGTCCGCGCGCGCGGCCCGACCTGCCGACCCAAGAGAACATCGCGCGGGCAACGGAAATGGCCTTCGAGGCCCTGGGCGGCCAAACTGACGAGCAAATGGCGTGGCTGGGCGCGGTGCCGCAAGAGGGCATCTGGAAACTGCCCGTTCTGGGCCATGCCTTGCACGTCGATCGCCCGGCAAAGCGGGTAACCACGGAAGAGGGGAAAGAAGCAGGCCCGTTCTGGCGAATCCTGGCACTGCATTACCTGGCCGTGCGCGATCAGCCCGACCTCACTCCGCCGGGAGTCGTCTTCGCCGACATTCCAACCGCTCGGTCTTACGCGGGAGTCTACCACCAGCGTGTAATCGCCCGGCTCTGTGGCACCGCCGGACGCGACTTGGAGACCCTTCGCGCGGCCGCGGAAGAGCATGGAGGGCAATTGGTGGCGGAGGGCGATGCCGGTTTCGACTTCAACGTGTTCCCCCGGCTGCCGGTCCGCCTGGTATGGCATGCGGCCGACGAGGAGTTTCCGCCCTCGGCCACGCTGCTTTTGCCGGCCAACATCGAAGAGTACCTCTGCATCGAAGACGTCACCATACTTTCGGAGTGCCTCGTATCGCGTCTCGGCGGCCGGCCGTTCTGAAGCCTAATTCCACCCCGCCCCCCCGAACGGTCAGGGGAAATGTGGGGCCGTGGGTTGACCAACATTTCGTCGGCGTGGTATACCGGGTGGGCATTCTATTGACCCTTGCATAGCCAATGATCCAGGGCGAAGCCCGGTTCCCTGGCGGGACCCCCTTGAGTCGCGCATTAGCTATGCAAGAATCAATAGTGGTCTGTTGCGTCTTGTTTGATGGGTGGTTACAGGGTGCCACTGGCGTCTCGCCAGTGTTGATTAGCCTGGAGCTTGTTCGTTGGTGTTACCAGAGCCCGTTTTGCGGCTACCGATTTGTGGCCGCACAAGCGGGAATTGGCACATACGCACGGCGATCGCCTGGAACAACAACGAGCAAGCCCCGGTTTGTATTGCACTGGCGAGACGCCAGTGGCACCCATCACCGTGGCTGATACAGACCACTAGTCGTAGCCAAAAACTTTTCGCTCGCAACCGTACTACTTAACAGTCTGACGTTTAGCCCTGGCATCATGCCGCGTTGGGCATTTTTTGAAAGACTTCCCATGGCGCTGCTTACGTTACGGGTTTTGGACGGAGCCGATCGAGGCCGGGTGTTCGAGAACCTGCCGACTCCGGTTACTATCGGCCGCGAAGAGGGAAACGCGGTCCGGTTGAACGACGAGCGGGTGAGCCGTTTCCATATCAAAGTCCAGGAAGACCAGGATAAACTGGTGCTCACCGACCTGGAAAGCACCAACGGAACCAAGGTGAACGGCGAGAACATCCCATTGTGGATTCTCCGCCATGGAGACGTAATCACCGTGGGACACACCGTGCTGCTATTTGGTTCCGAGGACGAGATCGCCCGCCGCCTAGCCAGTTTGCGGGGAGTTGACCTGACGGAGGGGGTAACGCTGGATGTCCAGGAGTTGGACGAAGCGGCGCCGTCAATCTGCCTCGAGTTCGAGCTACACCACGGCGACAGCCCGGACGCCCAAGCCACGTTGCACACCCTTATGCCACCCGAGTTGCCCAGGCAACTGACGCCCGGCCAGAATGCGCAAGTGTGCGAGTTGCTTCAGTTTCTCCATTTGCGAATTCGTGGTCTGGTCCAGACGGTCAAGTCGTCGGATAGGAAGTTGATAAAGTCGGCTCGCGTTACGCTCGAACAGCGTCAATGGCAGAACCTGCTGGACATCGAAAGCCGCTTGGCCGGCTACCTCCGCTCCATCGGCGAACCGGAGTAGGCAACAGAGCGGAAAGCGGAAAGCTGAAAGCGGGAAGAGCGGCCCGGCCACATTTCGGGCGATGGTTGACGACGCTTGAACAGCTTGCGTAAGGCGGCCCGTGGCCGCGATTGAAATGTCGGGCTCCACGGCCCGGATCCATTGACCTCCACCAACTTGGACAACACCACTTCGGCGGCTTCGAGGTGACGCCACCGGGCTTGCCCCGGTGGATTGGCGTTTGATAACTACACCCCCGCGGTCGGGACGGAAGGGCGGGACTCACGTTTCTAGTTTACAAACCTT
>CAZDHN010000076.1:0-14088 GCA_964505115.1 uncultured Planctomycetaceae bacterium | reverse complement strand
TTTGCAGACCCTGTTTCCACCGGGGCAAGCCCAGTGGGGGTAAGCACTTACGCATGGTAGCCATCCCGAAAGTGGGCATGGTTCAAACCAGGGTTACACTTGGCTGGGAGGGCGGAATTGACCCATGCCCGAAAGTGGCGCTGTCATACTAAGGTCATCAACCACGAAAATCCCCAAGGAAACTTTTCCTTGTATTGAAGGCCCGTGCGGCCGCCCGTATCCGTGTTTCATCCGTGGCTCGGTTTCCTTGTGGAAGACGCGTGCGATGCCGCCAGCGGCCGCGTGGCCACGGCTCACACTTCTTGCAGCGCGACGGCCGGGTCTTGCATCAGGGCCAACAGAGTTGGCAGGTAGCTGGCCAGTGCCGACAGCAACGGGGCGCCCAGAACCGCATATAATAGTACGTCGTAATGCATGGCGAAGTGGCCCGCGCCGATCTCCAACGCCTTGGTTCCCAGCAACTCGGCGGTCCAGGTTCCCAGGAAGAAGCCGATCAGCGCGCCCAGAATCCCCAGCAGAACGGCCTTGCCCAGCAACAGCGCGGCGATAATGACGGACTGTTTACCCAACGCTCGGAGCAGCCCGATCTCGGTTCGCCGCTCGCGGACGTTGGCCAGCGCCAGCAACCCGACCCAAATTGCACAGGCCAGCACGACCACGGGCGTAATCGCGGCGGCCAGGGTCTCCACGGTCTTTTGCACTTTGGTTCGGGAATCGGCCAAATCGGCGATGGTCTGCTGTTGCGTGGCTTCAACCAGATCGCGCTGTTCGGCCCGGGCTAGGGCAATCGAGCGGAACTCGGTTATTCGCGTATCCGGCAACACCTCGCCCAGTTGCTTGCGGATACCCGGCAGCGTGGCCGAGACGCAGCGGCATCCGAGTGCCATGATCTGGTTGATTTTGCCGGGCTTGTCGAGCGCGGCCTGGGCGTCGGCCAGATGCATGGCGATGGTTATGTCCTGCTTGCTTCCCTGCTCGGGCAGAATCCCGGCGACCGTGAACTCCTTGTCCAACACCTCGATCTTGTCGCCCGGCTTGTGCGAGGCACCCAGTTCGGACCCCAGCAACACCGTGCCTTGCTTGACGTTAAAACCCATCGGCGATTTTTTCCGCAAGTGCGATTGGGTCGCTTCGGGCAAATAGCCGACCAGCAACACCTTGCGGTTCTGCCAGGTAATTTTCTCTTGCAGCGTGGCGACCAGATGCGTTACCAGATTCAGCCGGCCGTCGGCGGCCAACCGATCGACGTACTCCTGGGGCATGTCCTTGGTGGCGAAGTCGGCCGCCCAGAAGTCGCTCATGTTCGTATCGCGATGCACGATCATCAGGTTGAAACCCATGTCGCGCATCAGCCGTCTGGTTTGCTTTTCCATACTTGCCAGTTTGGCGGTCGTCTCGGTTTCCAGCTTCTCCATCTGGACCTGGGTCTCCTCGCCGTAGCCGTCGACCAATACCGGCCCGGCCACGAACAGCGTCACCGCAATAGTAACGGCAAACAGGCTAAGCAGAAAATTCAGTTTGCGATAGCGGATTTCCGCCAAGAGTATCTTGAGCGTTGTCATCGGGCAATTGAGGGTTGGAGGTTGAAATTCACAATTCGCAACCATCTATTATTGCACTTTCGTCAAGTCTTGCCATACCCACATTGTGCCAGTAACCCAGAAGGCGCCAAGAGAAATCGGTATTATGTCCCCGGAATTCTCAGTATTCTTCCAAGCAACGTTAGGGCCTCTCGAGGGAATCGCCGTACTAACCGAAGCAGACCGGCGAGGCGTCGGCGGCGGAGGAAGAACCAGACGTAACCCAGCCCCTGCAGAAATTGCAGGCTTCGCAGCGAAAGCCCTCGCAGTTCTAGCGCGCTGCCGAAGTACTTGTCGTAGGCCCGCCAGTCCTCGGTCAGAAGTCGGTAGCCCTGTTCTCCGTGCCGGGCGAGTTCCCACACTTCGGTCCCCGGGTATGGGACCATTATGCCCAGGGCAATGGAGTCGACGCCGCTTTGGGGAGCGAAGCGGATCGTACGCAGCGCCGACTTCCAGGTTTCGCCCGGGTGTCCAAGAATGAAGAAACCCTCCGTCTGGAGCCCGGCCTGCTTCACGCAGCGGACGGCTTCGCGGACATCGTCGAGCTTGATGCCTTTGTGAATACGCTCTAGCACTTCCTGGTCGCCGGACTCGATGCCGAAGTCTATCTTGTGGCAACCGGCTTGCTTCATGCGACGGTAGAGGTCGGCGTCCGCCAGATTGATTCGCGAATTGCAGGCCCAGCGCCAGGTATAGCCGCGCTGCCAGTTCCTCTCCGCCAATCTGGCCAGGAACTCAGCCGTCCAGTGGTGATCGATACCGAAGGTATCATCCTGGAACCGGCATCCTCGCTGTCCGGTCCTGCTTGCCAGTGCGTGGACTTCCGACAGTACGCTGTCGACGCTTCGCGGGCGCAGTTCACTTCCCAAAACTCGCTGGCAGAACGCGCATCGAAAGGGGCAACCACGCGCGGTGATGATCGGCCAGTAAACCTCGCGAGGGTATAACTCCCATGCCGGCATGGGAAGAGCATCCAGATTGGTGATCCAGGGGCGGGGTTCCGTCCTCTGAATCGCAAGCTTATCGCGAAAGGCAATGCCGCGGATGGATCGCCATTCGGATCTGTCCACGCCCGACTCAATCGCCGCGGCCAGCTCGGGCGCGGTTTCTTCTCCTTCACCGACGACCACCACGTCGATTGCCGGAAATTCATCGAGTGTCCGTTCGGGCAACGCCGAGCCATGCGGCCCCCCGACCACGGTCGTGCATCCGTCGCAGGCTTCCCGAACGGCGCCGAGCACTTCCGCCACGTAGCAGATTTCGTGCGTCATGGCCGTCGAACCGACCATCCGCGGCTGAAACTCCTCAACTCTTGCAACTATTTCGCGCAGTCCCAGCCTTTCAATCTTCGCATCGATCACGCGGACTTCGTGCCCCTGCTGCTTCAACGCCGCGGCCACGTACGCCAGGCCAAGATAGCCACCGCCCAGACGATGTCTCTGAAGAAGCGAAGGGCACAGGGGACTGATCAGGAGGATGCGCATGCCAAATATCAGATGAAACCGCGGTTTTCGACCCTGCCGAGTACATTATTCCATCCGCCGCCGCTTCCGGCAATCCGCCTATTCGTCGGCCCCCATGCCAATTGTGCCGGGCGGGGGCGGCTTGACGTGGTGCCGGGGCTCTTCCAGGCGGAAAGTCATCAGCCCGCCAAGCATTGTCAGGCCGATGGTCGTAAGAAACACCAAATCGAAACTGGTCACGTCGACCAGCCAGCCGACTAATGGCGAGAACAGAAAGGGCGCGGCCAGGCAGAGGCTCACCGTGCTGAGGTATCTGGGATGATCGGCTTGAGGGCAGATTTCCAGCGTGTAGTTGATCACCATTCGCAACACCAGCGGCATGATACCCAGGCAGACGAAGACTATCCAGAACAGACTTCCGCCATTGGGAAGGTGGGAAAACATGATGGCCAACGCCGGCGCCAATGCCGAGCTGAAAATCAACAGCCGCAAGGTGAGCCGATAACCGCGCCTGTCGGCAAGCGGCCCCACCACCAGACTGAAGATGCCCACCGCCGCGTTCTGCGTCACGACCCAGAGCATCAAATGTCCGCCCGACAGACCCAGCCGCTCACGGGCAAGCGCCTGATAGTGCGGAAAAATTATCAACCCGCTGCCAGACAGTATCGCCACCATTACCAGGCAGCGCAAATTCGCATCGCCACGCAACGTTCGCCAGGTTTCGACAATGCTTCCCCGACTACGAACAGTTGGCTGATCGGGCCGATCGGGTTGGCTGGGTTCATCGGGTATGTCGGGCGGCTCGAACAGCAACATGGCCGACAGTCCCGAAAGGAAGAAGCAGACGGCGACGAATCCGAACAGGCAGGCGAACCCGGTGGAGGGCGTTTCCAGCCAGCCGGGCATCAGCCACCAGGCGCAACCCATCGCGGGAATCGAGCCCCAGAAGGTGGAAAGCAGCAACAAGTGGCCGCGTCGGGTGGGCCGGATCAGCTTGCCCTGCACGATCCCAAACGAAATGTGGTACAGCCCGTTGAAAATAAAAAACGCAAAGTACAACGCCAGGAACAAGGCCGGCATCCAAGAGCGTCGCTCCCCGCCGATCGCCAGCAAGACGACGGCCAGCACGGCAAACGGCCCGCTCATCAGGCTGGTGAACAGGGCCAAGGCCCGTTTCTTGTGGCTCAGTGCCGAAAGACGAGCGGCACAGAAGACCGGCGGCACGCTCTGCCCGAAGCGGTTGAGCACGGGCATACATCCCCGAATCCACCCGGCACCGGCCACCGTGTCGAGGAAGGCCGGCATAATCACGCTTTCCGTTTTGAATATCCACCCCAACCGAAGCAATATCTGATGGGAGGCCAGCAGGAGCAAATTGCGAGTTTCCTGGGGTTCGATCTCGCTATGGCTAGGCCAATCGCCAGTCTCGGAATCGCCAGTCTCGGAATCGCCAGTCTCGGAATCGCCAGTCTCGGAGGGGAGATGATCGGGGGGAGGATTACCGTTTGGAGGGCGCATCTACACAATATATCCGACTCGAAGCAAGGTCGGAAGTCGGACCTGCTCATTGCTCATTGCTCACCGCTCACTGCTCACTAACACCACCGGGGGGACTGATGTGAATTTCCGGCGGAGACGAAACCCCCCCAAGAAATCCTTCCCGAGACTTGACACGTACTGGTGTTCGCTGTAATCGGAGGTATAATTAAGTTTGGTAGCTAGCCCGGATTGTCCGGGTAGTCATATCGGCCTTTGGCGCCGACCGGGCGTGGTCTGTTGATCGCGCGTGGAGATTGATGCGGACCCATACTACCGTGGCAAGGGGAAGAGCACGATGACTGACGACCGAGACGAGCACCTGTCGAAATTGAACGCGAGCGACGATCATCAGTCGCCGGAGTCGGCGGCCGATCCGCGCGCAAGTCAATCGGAAGGCGGTAGTTCGCGCCGCCGCTTCGTCAAGGCCGGGCTAACCGCCGTGCCAATCATCTTCACTCTGCGAAGTCGATCCGCCTGGGGAGATGATACGGTCGAAAATGCAACCAATTTGACCGGCCAAAGATATATCGCCAACGTGACATCTAGCGGGGACGACAGTTTCTCGTCATTGGGCAACGAGCCCGAGCAGACCGGGTTCCTCCAAGACCCCTGGGCCGACGACGAATCAGGCGGCGGTGAAGACGGGGACGGTTTCTGCTGAAGCATAACCTACATATCATGGCGGTCGATCGGTACATGAAGTGGAACGTGATCGACCCGTGTGATTTCCGCTGGCGGTTTTGGGACGGGCAGCATGTCGTCTACAATCCGGCCTCCGGCGATACACATCTTTTGAATCCAATCGCCGGCGAAGCACTTCAAAGCCTTCAACAATCGCCGGCCGGCGTTTCGGAACTCGCCGGCCGCGTTGCTTCGCGGTTGGATATCCCTTCCGACCGGCGGTTTCTCGAGCAGGTCGAACAGCTCGTGAACGAACTGAACGAACTTGGCCTGATCGAGTCGGAGCAACCGTGAGACTTGGCGAGTTGGGGCTCGAAAGGCTGCATCGGCGACTCGCCAACGACGGCGTGTACGTCCGCACCGGGCCGTTCGTCTTCCACATTCGTTCGCCCTTTCGCGAAGTGGCCGAAGCGCTCCAGTTCGGCTATGCCGACTGCCCCTTGGCCGAAGCTGGCGGCGTGGCCGACTTCCACGTCCGCGAGGCGCCCCCGCGAAATATCCGCCGCTGGATACGACCGCAGGCGGAGTTCACCCTGGATGGTTACAATCCGTTCAATCCGCATCCCCGTCAACTTATAGTCCCGTTCCTGGAATGGGGGCTGAATTGGTGCATCGCCGGTTATGCCCAACAATACTTGATGATCCATTCGGCCGTGCTGGAACGGCAGGGTAGGGTGCTGATAATGCCCGGGCTACCCGGGGCGGGCAAGAGCACGCTGTGCGCGGCGCTGGTTCTGCGCGGCTGGCGGCTGTTTTCCGACGAGTATGCCTTGATCCGGCCCGAGGACGGTGAAGTGGTCCCGCTGGTTAGGCCGATCCGCTTGAAGAACGAGTCGATCGACGTAATCCGCCGGTTCGCGCCCGAGGCCACGATCGGCCTGGACTGCGACGACACTTTCAAAGGCACAATCGCCCAAATGCGGCCGCCCACCGAGCACGTGCTTCGCGCCGGAGAGACTGCCCCGCCGAGTTGGGTCGTGTTTCCCGAGTATCAAAACGGCGCGGACGTGCAATCCAAGCGCGTGCCGCGGGGAACGGCATTGGTTCGATTGGCCCAAAACGCCTTCAACTACAGCCTGCTGGGTCAACAGGGCTTTGAAACAATGGCCCGGCTCGTCGAACGGTGCCATTGTCACGAATTCTCTTACAGCAATCTCGACGAGGCAATCGAACGGTTCGAGCGCCTGTCGCGGCTCGACTGGCCCGGCGGAAACGCCACCGCCGTCGCTCTGCCGACAAGTTCCGAAGCAGACGTCGAGCAAGAAACGAAAAGAAGGGCACCCCTCACCGGCCGGCCGGTCGACGAACGGGAGCTACTCTTCTCGGCCCTGAAAGATCCCCGTAGCGTGGCCGATTTGGACGCGGTTGGCTGGGATCTGCTGATTCGCCAGGCACGGGCTACCCGATTGCTCGGCCGGCTGACAGCGCTGGTCGAAGAGCACGGCCTGCTCGAAAGTGTTCCGCGGCGGATCCGCTCTCACCTGCTGGCCGCCCGCGTGGTCAGCGACAAGCACGAGCAGATCATGCGTTGGGAAGTCAACCGGACCGGCCGAGTGTTGGCCGAGCTCGACGTACCGGTTGTTCTGCTCAAAGGCGGCGCCTACGCAATGGCCGATCTGCCGGCCGCCCGGGGACGGCTCTACTCGGACCTCGACATCATGGTGCCCAAGTCGCACCTGGCCCTGGTCGAACAGACGCTGATCAAGAACGGCTGGCGAACGTTCACGCTCGATCCTTACGATCAGCGTTACTACCGCAAGTGGATGCACGAGTTGCCGCCGCTGATGCACGGCCTGCGCGGCACGGTGCTCGACGTTCATCACACGATCCTGCCCGAGTCGGGCCGGCTGCATCCCGACCCCGACAAGCTGTTCGAGGCCGCTATATCATTGGGTGAAGGACCGCTGAAGGTGCTTGCGCCGGCCGACATGGTGTTGCACAGCGCGGCCCACCTCTTCCAGGACGGCAGTCTGGCGGGCGGCTTGCGCGATCTGGCCGACCAGGACGACCTGCTGCGACATTTCGGCGCCGAGCCCGGCTTCTGGGAAGCGCTAGTGCCCCGGGCCGAGGAACTCGATCTGGCCCGACCGTTGTTCTACGCGCTACGCTACGTGAAGAAGTTCCTCGGCACGCCGGTTCCCGAGCGCGTAATCGCCGCCATCCGACCGGCCGGACCGCGCTGGCCAATACTCCCGATCATGGACGCCCTGGTATCGCAAGTAATCCGCGCCGAGCATCCCGACAAGCCGGTTCGGGAGTCGACCTTATCCGGCTGGCTTCTCTACGTCCGCTCCCACTGGCTCCGCATGCCGCCCTTGCTCCTGGCCGGCCACCTAACGAAGAAGGCACTGCGCCGCTGGTACGAACGGGACGAAGAGGAAGTGGAAGCGTAATTGGGGCAACTTACAACGAATGATCTACCGTAGTTTAGCCGTAGTTATGCTTTAGCATAACGAAGCGTTGATCCGGCCGGCTGTCATGCTGAAGCATAACCTACAAGACTCGCGGCGAGGACGCCGCGGCTCGGATAGTCCCTCACTCAACCGCTCCTCGCGATTCCAGCAGCAGTTCGAGGTAGCTGCGACGTTCGCTTTGGGAGAGGCCGAGTTCCTCCGCCAGCGCGGCGATGCAGGATTTGGCCGGCTCGATGTCGTCGGCATGGGTGACCAGTTCGAGTTCGACGAAGGTTCCCAACTCAGCCACGTAGTCCAACGAAACCTCAACCCGGCGGCCTTGCCAGGCGACAAACGCCTTGCGGCGTTGTTTTGGGACCTCGGCCACCGGCTGAAAGCCCAACGCCTCGACAAGCGCCTGCCAGGCGTCGGCCGAGCCGGCCTCGGTCGGCAGCGGCAGGTCGATCTCGCGTCGCGTCTTGGTAATCGGGTCGAGCTTGGGGCCCTTATAGGTGATGAAGGCCTCCAGGCCGCGACGCCGGATCCGCAGCGCCTCGTCGGTTTCGCCAAAATCACGCGCCGGATGGGCGAAATAGAGGTCTCTCTCCTGCCGTGGCTGGGAAATCTCCGCCCCAAGCCCGATCAGCTTCAACTCGACCGTCGCCATCTCGGCCACGGGAAACTTCTGCTCGACTTCAAATTCCATCTAACCCTCGACCAAGTTCCATAATGTGCATTTTCGCCCACAGCCCGACGATTGCGCTTGCTTCAGCCCGGCGGTTCGCTAAACTCCCAACATAAGTCCATCGCCATATTCTCTCCATAAACCGCCCGGAGTGTAACCCATGAGCGATTCCCCGCAAGTCGATCCGCTAACCAGACGGTCGGAGTGGAGCAACTGGATTATACTGATCGTGCTGGCCCTGGCCATGTTCTTCATCTTCCATTTCCGCCCCTTCGGCCACCGCGACGCCACGAGCCATCGGGCGGTGGGCCAAAAACTGCCCTCCTTGATGCTGATGCCGCTGACCGGCGATTCCCAGCCGACGGCGCTACGGAATCTGTCGGGCCAGGTGGTGCTAGTAAATTTTTGGGGTACATGGTGCCCTCCGTGCCGTAGCGAGCTTCCGCACATCGCGGCAATTGAAGAGAAATATCGCGGTCTGGGCGGGTTCCAATTGCTGGCCGTCTCCTGCGGCCGGGGTGAGCGGGAGAACGTGCCCGAGCTACGCGACGAGACGGCGGCGATGCTGAAAAACATGAAAATCGACATGCCAACCTATACCGATCCGGACGGGGCCAGCCGGGCAGCCTACGACAGCGTGGCCGGCTTCGACGGATATCCCACCACGTTCCTGCTAGACGGGCAAGGCGTGATCCGGGGCGTCTGGAGCGGATTCCGGCCCGGTATCGAGCAGGAAATGGAAGAACTCATCAGCCAACTCCTAGCCAAACGCGGCTGACGGCGGGAGCGGTTTCCCGAGACTTCCAGCGCGACCAGCGGTCGCGGCTTTATATGGGTGGCGGCAAATCGCTCTTGCGGCGGTTGGATTGGTTCGGTATCCTCCCGCTCACTTTTCCGGATCCGTCGGCACGCTGCTCTTCGCGCTGCCGACACCATTCGTTTCCATCTCAAGTAAAGCGAGGCGCGAGTCACGTGTCCGAGCCAGCCCTTCCGCTCCGTCGTGTCACGAGAGTACCACACCACCCAATGTGGCTAATCGCCTTATTGGCAAGCTCTCTGGCCACCGCCGGGTGCGGCAACATGACGGCCCGGGGACTGAACGCCCAGGGTGTCAGGCAGTTCGAGCAGGCCCGGTACGAACAGGCGATCCAGCAGTTTCAGCAGGCGGTCTACAACGATCCGACCAACGCCGACGGCCACTACAACCTGGCGGCCGCCTATCACCGGCTGGGGACGCTCAACAAAAGCGATTCGTATCTGCGCCAGGCCGAGCAATACTACCACATGTGCCTCGACCGCAATGCCGACCATCGTCAGTGCTACCGCGGGCTGGCGGTGCTGCTGGTGGAACAGGACCGCAAGGACGAGGCCTTTCGGCTGCTCGAAGGCTGGGCCACTCGGGGCACCAACTTAGCCGAACCCAAGGTCGAACTGGCTCGCCTCTACCAGGAACACGGTGAGCGGGACGAGGCCAAGCGGCAACTGATCGAGGCCTTGCGGACCGACCCGAACCACGCCCGAGCGCTGGCCGCGCTGGGTAAACTCCGCGAAGACACGGGCGACATGGCACAGGCATTGGCCGACTACAAGCGATCGCTCGTTAAGGACCGCTACCAGCCGGAGGTTGCCGCCCGAGTCTCCGCGCTGCAATCGGCCTTCAGTCCGAGCCCCTTGGTCACCATCCCGCCGAGCGGCACGCAAACCGCCGGACGTGGAACCACCACGTTGCGGTAAGTTCAATGCCACCGCCACGGATCTCGCGCGCCATCGTCCAATCTCCGACCTTGGCTGGACGTTCTATCCGCGCTGGCCGCCATCGAGCTGGTACTTGTCGAAATGGGCCAATCGGTTAAGCTAGGCCATGATGCCGGTGCCACGGGCCAGATGCTGGCGGAGGCGGCGTAACGCACCAGCCCTACGGGGGAGGCGAGAGATGAGTGGCGAGGGACTAGAACAGAGGATGGCGGACGATCTTCCGCTCCTCCCTAGCCCCTAATCCCTCGTCCCTAGCCATCTCCCGCACTGACACCCCGAGATTTACAGCGTAAAACCATATCGACAGGAATCATAGACCCATGCCACGAGTTATTGTTCTGGACAACCTTTCTCAAGACGGCCTCGACTTGCTGGAGTCGGCCGGGAACGTCGAAAGCGAAGTCCATATCGGCCTGAAGGGCGAGGAACTTCGCAAGGCCCTGCTGGAATACGATGGTGCAATCTGCCGTAGCGGCGTGAAGCTCACGGCCGACGTGCTGGAAGGCAACCAGCGGCTCAAGGCGATAGTACGGGCTGGCGTAGGCACCGATAATATCGACAAAGCGGCGGCCACCCGGCAGGGCATCGTCGTGATGAACACGCCCGGCGGCAACACCGTCTCCACGGCCGAGCAAACGCTGGCCCTGATGCTGGCCCTTTCCAGAAACGTGGCGCCCGCCTACCAAAGCCTGATCGAGGGCCGCTGGGATCGCAAGAAGTACATGGGCACCCAGTTGGCCGGCAAAACGCTTGGCATCGTCGGGCTAGGGCGGATCGGCCAGGCGGTCGCGGTCCGGGCGCAAGCGATGGAAATGAAAGTGCTCGGATACGATCCTTACCTTTCCAGCCAACGGGCGAAGGAAATGGGCATAGCGACCTACGCCTCGGCCCGAGAGATGTTTCCGCACGTCGACTACCTGACCGTCCACACGCCACTAACCGACGAGACGCGAAGCCTCGTCGGCAAGAAGGAAGTTCAGATGCTCCGCAAGGGCGCGCGGCTGATCAACTGCGCCCGGGGCGGCATCTATGACGAAGAGGCACTGGTCGAGGGACTCAAGAGCGGTCAACTGGGCGGCGTGGCCTTGGACGTTTACGGCAAGGAGCCCTGCACCGACAGCCCGCTGTTCGGAATGCCCGGCGTGCTCTGCACTCCTCACCTGGGCGCCAGCACCGAAGAGGCCCAAACCAACGTGGCCGTCGAGGCGGCCGGGTTGCTGATCGATTTCTTCACCACGGGCGCAATCAGGCAGTCGGTGAACATGTCGCCGCTGGATCCGAAGACACTGGCGAGCCTGCGCGGGTATTTGAACGTGGCGTACCGGCTGGGTCTGTTGCTGGCCCAGGTCGATCATTGCCCACCCAACTCCTGCCACTTGCACTTCGAGGGCGAAGTGGCCAAGAAGGACACGGCGCTGTTGTCGGCTTCCTTTGCTTGCGGTTTGCTGGAAAACGCGCTTGACACCGAGGTCAACATTGTCAACGCCTCGGTGCTGCTGGCCGAACGGGGAATCGAATTGGTCGAGGAGCGCAGCAGCGACATCCGCGAATTCAGTTCCCTGATAACGGCCGAAGTGGTTAGCGACGCGCGGACCTCCGTCGCCGCCGGAACCATCTTCGGCAACAGCATGCCCCGACTTGTCCGCAAGGGCGACTTCCGCCTGGAGTGCGCCCTGGAGGGCATCTTGATGATCTTCGAGCATCGCGACATGCCGGGCGTGATCGGCAAGGTGGGGACGATCTTCGGAAACCACCGCATCAACATCGCCCGAATGTCGGTCGGACGAGGTACCGACGAGCCGGGCGGCGGGGCGGTCGGCGTTTTGGCGTTGGATTCTCAACCGCCCGCCGAAGCGCTCGCCGATGTGCTGGCATTGGAGGAGATCGTGCGAGCCAGCGTCGTCCATCTCCCCGCCGCCAACCAACTACCCGCCTGGATGGGAGGGTGAGGGAAAGCGGAAAGCGGAAAGCCGAAAGCGGAATTTGCTCATTGCTCACGGCTCATTGCTCACGGCTCATCGCTCACGGCTCATCGCTCATCCCCCCCGTGGACGGCGCTTGAAACCGGCTCACCCGGCAATTAGGCTGGATGGTTTGGGGAAATGACCCCCGCCATCGTCTCTTCCCGGGTGTACTCGCGATGCAATTCGTCCTCATTCTAGCGGTTATGACCGCGCTGGTAATCGCTGAAAACAGTCCCGCGCAACCGGTCTCCGGGGCGCTGATCCGCCTGGCGATGGCCGGCTGCGGCGTGGCGATTGTTGTCGGGTTCGCCGCGATCTCGTCGGGCGTCATCGCTCGCCGGCTGCGAAGCGACGTACGGCGACGACATCTCTTGCTTGAGCGATTCAAACGATTGCGCCGCTTTCACGCGGGCCTCTGGCTGATCGTGGCGGGTGCAACCGCCTATTGGCTGGGCTGGGGACAATTGGTCCGCTTCAACTGGCATCTCGACCACGCTTTCCTCTTGGACGACATACTCGTCCTCGCGCCCGTCCTGCTGCCGCTGGTCCTTTCCTGGGCGGCATTCTACGAAGTGGATAGGGCAATCCTGGCGGGACGAACCGGCGAAGGCTCACTGCAAGCGCGGGCACCCTCCCGGCTACGGTACATCGGGCTGCACGCACGGCACTACCTGGGGCTGCTGTTGCTGCCCGTGCTGGGCCTGCTGGCAGTGCAGGACGCAGCCGAACTCCTCCTGCCCGGCGTGCTCCAGAGCGACTACGCCGCGCTGATCCACGTGCCGCCGCTGCTGCTCTTGTTCCTGCTGCTGCCGCTCCTGCTACGCAGCGTCTGGAAGACGCAGCCGTTGCCCGGCGGCCCCCTGCGGGATCGGCTGGAAAGCTGCGCCCGACGGGCCGGGTTTCGGGCCAGGGAGATTCTCGTCTGGCATACCGACGGCATGATGGTCAACGCGGCCGTGGCCGGGTTCCTACCCCGGTTGAGATATGTATTTCTTACCGACGGCCTGCTGGAAACACTTACCGACGAGGAGATCGAGGCCGTTTTCGGGCATGAAATTGGGCACGTCAAGCATCGGCACCTCTCGCTTCGCGTGATGGCAATGATTGCACCGCTGAGCCTCTGGTTTCTGCTCGCGCAAATGTTTCCCCAAACGGGCAACTACCTGCAATTTTGGCTGGGCGAAGGCGGCATCGCCACGGGTGGCCGTCTCGGGCTGTTGGCGCTGGCCTGCATGGCCGCCTACGCGCTGGTGGTTTTCGGCCTCTTTTCCCGAGTGCTGGAGTGTCAGGCCGACCTGTTCGCCTGCCGTCGCCTGGCCGCCAATTGGCCGGACGAATCGCTCGACACCTTCATTTCCGCTCTTGAGAAGCTGTCGGCCGCCAACGGCGGCAACCGAAAAGCCGGCGGTTGGCAGCACGCCAGCATCGCCCGGCGGATTAACTTCTTGAACCGGCTGGCCCGCGACCCAAAACGTGAGCTACGTTTCCAAGGGCAGGTTCGCCTGCTAGGAATCCTGGTCGTCGGCATCGTGTTCAGCCCCTTGGCGTATCGACTTCTCCTCGGCTGAGCGCGACTTCTCCACGGCTGAGGGCTCCGGCATGTACGACCCAAAGAATCGGCGTAAGCCGACCGTTACCCCCCGAATTCAGCATTCTTGAGTGTATTTATGCTTTGCCCGGTCTGCCTATATTGCCGATGTCAGTCGGTAGTGAGCGGTTCGGACCGTACTCAGAGCACGGATGTGCTGAGAATGCTACCGCCGATTTCAGCATCAACATGAGTTTTGAGTCGGGAACGAGAACAGATGACTAAACCCCATATGCCGCTGGCAGACGAAGTCTCTTCCGCGCTAGAACAAAACCCCCACCTCGAGGGGCGCCAATTGCGATTCGAGACCGAACCAGGTCGGGTGATCTTGCGAGGCGAGGTTCGCTCGTACTATCAGAAGCAGATGGCCCAAGAGGCGATTCGCTACCTGAAAGGCGTCGACGAAATCCACAACGAGCTTGAAGTCGATTGCGCGTAAG
>CAZDHN010000075.1:0-14159 GCA_964505115.1 uncultured Planctomycetaceae bacterium | reverse complement strand
CACGGCTGGACTTCCGGCCTCGCAGTAGATGGCTGGTGAGAAATGCGGGCTAGCGCCTCTTCCAGCCGGAATTGATGGGGTGGATGCCACTGGCGTCTCGCCAGTGTTGATTAGCCCGGAGCTTGTTCGCTGGTGTTCCCAAAGCCCGTCGAGCGTCAGTCGATTCGTGGCCGCACAAGCGAAAACCCGCACATACGCCCGGCGATCTTCTGGAACAACAACGAACAAGCCACGGTTTGTATTGCACTGGCGAGACGCCAGTGGCACCCAATGCCGTCAGCTTATCGGTGACCAACCACTACCCCTCGGCCAGCTTCGCCCGAATCGCCTTGACCACGCGCGGCGGCAGGAACCGCGACAACTGTTCGTCGCCGGCCAGCGCGGCAATCTCCCTGACCAGCGAACTGGAGACGTGCGCTAACTCCCCGTCGGCAATCATGAAGAGCGTTTCCACGTCCGGTGCCAACCGGCGGTTGGCCATCATCATGGTGATCTCGGCCGGAATGTCGGTGATTGGGCGAACACCGCGAACCATGATCCGGGAACCGCAACGCTTGACGAACTCCACCGCGAGTCCGGAAAAAGTATGTATCTCGACGTTCTCGAGATGAGAAGTCGCATCGCGGACCAACTCGACCCGTTCTTGCGGATCAAACATCGGACGCTTCTCGATGTTGATCCCGATGCCGATGACCAAACGATTGAACAGCCCGCTCACCCGTTCCATCACGTTCAGGTGTCCCAGCGTAATCGGGTCGAAAGAGCCCGGGTAAACGGCAATCTGCGAACTGTTGTCACACATGCGAAGCGAATCCTCGTTACTCGAAGTGTAAGTGCAGGGCAACGGCGCCGCGGAAAGGGGTGAGAGACGGGGGGCGAGGGACGAGCGAAGAGACCATCCGCTGGCGGAAGAGACCATCCGCTGGCGTCTTTTCTCGTCCCTCGCCCCTAACCCCTGGCCCCTACACTCCGAGTTATAACATCCAGCCGGGCGGCAAAGAAGGTACCCCCGCCAGCGGCTAACTTTCGGCACTCAATGCCTCTATCAACCGGTCGATGTCCGAGACGTTGTTGTAGGCATGGGGGCTGATACGTAGCCGGCCGCCACGCGAGCTCAACGCCACCCCCCGATCGATGCATTGCTGGCGGAGGGTTTCCGGCGTATCCGATACCTCGCCCATCGGCAGGGTGGCCGATTATCGTCGACTTGACAGTGGTTGGCCGCTTGCCGATGGACTATACTAGTATAATACTTCTTAAGAATGTGCGATGAATCTCGCCGCCAGGGAGACCAGCATCCATGCCGAAAGCTCTATCGATTATCGGATTGACTATCTCCGCGCTGCTGCTGTTGATTTTCGGGCTCGACATGGCACTGGGTATCCCCTTCCAAAACGTCAGTAGCACGATGGACGTTGGATTCATCATCTGCTCGCTGATTCTCGGCTATCTTAGCTGGAGCGCGATGCGAGAGTTGGCGTAGGACCTCTCCGGACTGACTCGTCTACCCCATGTGGCGGGTCGTGCTTGCCCGGCGCGTTTGTGTCCGAGCCCATTGATACCGCCCAACGCGCCGGGCAAGCCCGACGGCTAAACAATAGACCCCCAGGCATCGGATTGGGCAGGCCGGTTTGGCTGATAGCATGATCGTTCGTGGAAGTTGGGCGATCCCCCTGGAGTTGGAATTGAAGGCGTTGTGTCTGGGCGTCAAGCTGCTAAAATAGTAGTGTATATGCAGAGCGAGTCCCCTGAGGAGCAAGACCCGCTCTGGATTGCCCGGTGGCGGTTACTCGCCGCTTGGGGCGGAATTGGTACTCACGGAGGAAAATGGCCGACCGGAACGGACCGGCCGACCTTCTCCCTTTCTCGACAACAGCTTCAGGCACAATTGGGCCATGGCATCCGAAGAAAACTCTGGCGAATCAGGCGCGGCACAAGACCCGATGTCGCCGGCGAAACGAAAGCGTTTGCAGCAGTGCTTCGAGCATGGCAGCAAGCAAGCGAGCCAGGATAACTACGACTACGCCACTGAGTTGTTTACCCAGTGTGTCATCGGCGATCCGGCCAACCTGATCTACTTGCAGAGTTTCACCGGCAACCTCCAAAAGAAGTATGGCAACAACAAGAAGGGCAGCAAACTGGCCCGCTTCAAAGGCGCCGGAGCCCGGACTTCGCTCAAGAAGTGTTCGATGCAGAAAGACTGGGAGGGCGTCTTTAGGAATGGGCTGGAGGTGCTGAAGCTCAACCCCTGGGACGTGTCCGCCTTGATGGCCTTGGCAACCGCCGCCGAAGAGACGATGTGCGACGAGTGCCAACTCTTCTACTTGAAGTCGGCGTTGGATACCAACTCCAAGGATCCGGACGTGAATCGTGCTTGTGCGGCGGCGCTGCGCGAGCGAAAGCTGTTCGATCAGGCGATTGCCTGCTGGCATCGGATCGAGCAGGTCAAGCCCGGCAACGAAGAGGCGGCCAAGGCGATTGCCGATCTGGCCGTCGAGAAGACCATCGCCCAGGGCGGATACGAGGAAGCCGAATCGTCGACCGAGGTGGTGGCGAACAAAGAGGGTCAGCAGGTTCGCCGCGAGATTACGCCCGAGGAGAAGCTCACTCGGGAAATCGCAAGAGACCCGGATAATCTGGATAACTACGTCGAGTTGGGCCAAGTCCACATCCGAGCCGAGGATTACGCCAAGGCCGAGGAAGTCTTCGCCAAAGCGTTCGAGGTTTCCGAGGGCAACCCGGATATCCGCGAGCGCTGGGAAGATGCCCAACTCCGAAATCTGCGGCAGAAACTCTCGCTGTCCAAGGCGAAAACCGAGCAGGACGGTAGCGACGAGGCCAAGGGGGAGTACGAGGAACTCAAGAAGGAGTTCAACAAGAAGGAGTTGGAAGTCTACAGGAACCGTTGCGAACGCTATCCGAACAACCTGGCCTTCAAATACGACCTGGGTATCCGCTACCAGGTGGTGGGGATGTTCAACGAAGCGATCAAGGAGTTCCAACTGGCCAAGAACGATCCTCGCCGCAAGGGCGTCTGCCTGTTGCGGTTGGGCCAGTGCTTTCAGCAGATCAAGCAATTTCCGCTGGCCATCCGCCACTACAGCTCGTCGATCACCGAGATTCCAGACCGAGATGCCGAGAATAAGAAGACGGCCCTGTACCTGGCCGGGAAATTGGCAATGGCCCTAAAGGACCACGATTCGGCCGAAAGACACCTGACAATGCTGGCCGGCCTGGATTTCGCCTACCGAGACGTCTCGGCTCTACTAGACAAGATCGCCGAATTACGCGATAATATGTGATTCTCGCCCCGGGGATGGTCCGGCGGCCTTTACCCCAACTAAAGAACTACAGGCACACAGATCTACTAACACCATGCCGAATTCCAAAAGCGCGAAAAAACGGCTCCGGCAAAACGTCACGCGGCAAGGCCGAAATCTGTCGGCCAAGCGAGCGGTTCGCAGCCAGCTACGCAAGGTCCACGAAGCGGTCGATGCCGGAAACGTCGAACTGGCCGAGACCGAGTTCCGTCTGGCCGTCAAGAGGCTCGACCGAGCCGGCGCCGAAAAGATCATCCACCGCAATGCCGCCGCCCGGCTCAAATCGCGACTGTCGGCCAAAATCAAGGCCGTCAAGCTGCAAGCGGGCTAGCGGGCAGTAACAGCCCACGTGTTGGGTGCCACTGCTGGCTTGTCCGGCAGTGCGAAGTATGATCGCCGCCAAGACACTGCTGGGCAAGCCAGCAGTGGCACCCCATGCGGTTTTTAGATATCAATCTCTTCGGCGTTGAAGACCGGGCCGTCCACGCACGTGCGGTGGTAGTCCCAGTTGCCCGATGCCTCGCGAACCTTCACCACGCAACTGAAGCAGATCCCCATGCCGCAGGCCATGGATGTCTCCAGCGACACCTGGCAGGGCAGTCCAAGCCGGCGGGCAATTTCGCCCGTGGCTTTCAGCATGGGTTCCGGCCCGCAGCAAACTATCCGACAACTGCCCGACTGCTCGACCGCCGGCCCGATCAGTTCGGTAACCAGCCCGTGGTGTCCGGCCGACCCGTCGTCGGTGGCCACGCGCAGGTCGACGCCCAATCGGCGGAAATCGTCCTGCCCGGCCAGATACTCTTCTGATCGGGCTCCGTAACAGAGCGTTACCTTTTTGGCCGGCGGCACCCGCCGGGCTGGATCGCCAAAGGTCCTTAGCCCAAGATACTCCTGGGCGAGCGTGAGGAACGGTGTTTGGCCGATTCCGCCGGCCACCATCAGCAGATGTTCGGTCGGGTTGGGCGGGAACCCGTTACCCAGCGGCCCCCATACATCGAGCGTGGCACCCGGCTCGATGGCCGTCAGCAGCCGGGTCATCTTGCCCACCACCAGATAGACCAGATCCAGCGACTCTGTTTGTCCATCGCCACCCAGCACCACTTCGTAGGCGGCCAGCGGCCGGCCCAGTAGCGGATCGGTGCAGTCGGGCAGGCGGACCATGACGAACTGGCCGGGCAACACACGCCGGGCGATTTCGGGACAATCGAGCCGAATTCGATAGGTATCGCGGGCGATCCGCACGTTCCGCCGAACCGATACCGTCAGTTTCCTCGCCTGATCCGGGTAGCAGGTACAGTCGTGGTTCTCGCTCATTTGTCTGCTCTGGGCTTATCTGCTCGGGGCTCTCGCTTCTTGCCTGTAGCCGGATTCGCAAGAATTCGGTTCGTCGCATCACGGCTGAATTCTTGCGAATCCAGCTACGGGTAAACTATTTCCGGCCGGTCTTCCTAACGACCTTTTGCAGTGCCCTGACCTCGTCCTTGGTGAGCCGACGATACTCGCCCGACGGTAGCTTGCCAAGCCGGACCGGGCCGACGGAAATCCGCACCAGCCGCAAGACTTTGTGATTCAATCGGGCCAGCACCCGGCGTATTTCCCGATTCTGCCCCTCGCGAAGCACCATCTCCAGGATTGCACTCTGCTTGTACTTGCGCCGGAGCGTTACGCCCGCAACTCGGGCGAGGCCTTCGGCCAGCCGGACGCCGCCGCGGAGTTGGTCCAGCACCTCGGGCGTCGGATGCCCGCTGACCATCACCCGATAGGTCTTCTCGACCCCGTAGCGTGGATGCGTTAGCCGGTTGGCCAGTTCGCCATCGTTGGTTAAGAGGATAAGCCCCTCGCTGTGCAGATCAAGCCGGCCGACGGTGAACAGTCGCACGTCGTCGGGCAGCAGATCGACAACCCTGGGTCTGCCCGACGGGTCCCGATTGGTCGAAATCACCCCGTCCGGCTTGTTCACCGCGAAGTAGACCAGCTTGGGGCGGTTTATCCGGTCGCCGTCGAGGCGGATTTCCTGCCGGTCGGGATTCACCCGGGTCCCCATCTCGGTTACCACCTTTGAATCGACCTGGACGCGACCGGCGCGGATCAACTCCTCGCACTGCCGCCGGCTCCCGAGCCCGGCCGACGCCAACACCTTCTGCAGCCGCTCGCCCTCGCCGGCAGTTCTTGGAGCCGCCTTGGGCGTGCGTTTGGGTGAACGCTTAGGCGTGACTTTTGACGTGCCTTTCGGCGAGCGTTTTGGTGAGCCTTTGGACGCGCCTTTCGATACGCGTTCTGACGTGCGTTTCGGTGAGCGCTTCGGTGAGCCCTTCGGTGAGCGCTTCGCTTTTTTATTACCTGATTTGCTGGGCATTTATCGTGTTTGGCTTTCGTTTGGCCGTGCCGAGAAAAGGGGACAATCGCATATACTGGGGACTATGGGTTCAATAGGTAAGGAGATCGTCAGTGGAGACGAGTTCCCTATTCTTCTCACTTGCACCAATATATGCGACTATCCTCTTTTTCTCTTTGGAGCGATTCGACAATAGCCGCCAGCGGAAGCTGGCGGTTGCCCGGCGCAACAGTCTCCGCCTGACGACGCGACAGAACCAGAACCACAAAGCAACCGCCAGCTTCCGCTGGCGGCTATTGTAGCCAAGCTGGCGGCACGGCTGCCGGACGGGTTGCCTTCAGTTAATCATAACCCAAGCGGCTCGTGTGTGATATCGGGGTATGGACCCTCATCGGCTGCTCACGGATTTCAGCAACTTATCCCTGGGCAACCAGCCTTGCGTCGGTTGGGTGTTTTGGATATGATTCGCCCCCTCTTCCGTGGGAATTCCCTGGCTCTTCTCTTGGCATCATGGTCGGATCGCGGTACACGATTGTTCTGGCGTTGGGCACGCTGCTGGCGGCCGCCGGCTGCGCTTCGTCGCCCTGGTTGGCGGATGACAAGCCCTTGTCGGCCGATGCCGCACGCTTGTCGGCCGATGCCGCCGGGACCGGGGCTGATCAATCCGCGTCCACCAAACCAGCGCCGGCCCAAGCGGAAGCGGCTGCCGGTGGCGACTCGGGCGAGGCCATGCTGCAAGTGATGGCCGAAGTGGAGCAGATGGGCGTCTTGGACCCGGCCGCTCAACAGAAGCTGCTGGCCGACCTGAAACAGACCGATCCAGCCCTCTGGCCATTGCTGGTCCGCCAGTTCCAAGCTGCCTTGGAATACCGACAACGCAGTCAGCAACCGGCGGCTGGGCAACTGGCGATTGGGCAACCGAACGCCGCGCCTATTGCAGCCGCCGGTCAACCCACGGAACCGATTGCCCAAACTTCCTTGCGTCCCAACGACGCCGCGTCCAACCCAGCCGATCAACAATTCAACCGGCTTCCGATTGCCAGCAACACGGCTTTGCCGCCAACGGCCGCTCCGGCCGGCGGATACCCGAACACTTCCGCGCCGGGCCAGCCTGGCTCGGTAGCCGAAAGGTCGGCTCCCACTTCCGAAAACCCGCCTGCCGAGAACCGGACGGCTGAGAACCGGACGGCCGAGAAGATCAAGGCGAAGTTGGCCGGCCCGGTGGTTGCGGCCTCCTATCCAGCACCGACGAAGGATCCGGCAACGAAAGCCCCGGCAACCGCGAAAGCCCCGGTATCGACGAAGGACTGGCGAGAGCACCTTGCCGCCACAATCAGTGACCTGGAAACGCGCGTCGGCCAATCGCCCCAGTCGGACGAGGAGACTGCCCAGCACGCTCGTCTGCGAATGCTCTACCTGATTGCCAATCGTCGCGAGGATGCCGTGCGGCCGATTCCCGGCATGGCGGAACCGATGCAGCAATTCTGGTCGAAGGAGCTTTGCGGCTTGGCGGCCGGCCTCGACACGAAGCAGATGCCCGAGCTGCGGCATCGGGCGGCCGAGGCGAAACGCCATCTGGTCGGAGCCACGGCCAGCCTGGGCGAATCGGCCCCGTTGACTGTCTGCAACCTGGCCTTTTGCCGCGCGGTCCAGAGCTTCGGCTCGTTCAAGGAGTTCAAGCGGTACGAGTTTACGCCCGACCAGGAAGTGCTGCTATACGCCGAGGTGGAGAACTTCAGCAGCGAGGAGACCGCAAAGGGATTCCACACCGCGCTACGCAGCAGCTACCAGATACTCGACAGCCAGGGCCGGCGGGTCGACGGACACGAGTTCGCCGCGACCACCGAAGACTACTGCCGCGGCCTGCGTCGCGACTTCTTCATCGGCTACAATCTTCGCATGCCCAAACGGGCATACGACGGCGAGCACACCCTGCAGCTAACGATCGAGGACCTCAAGGCCAAGAAGATCGGCCAGTCGTCGATCAAATTCACGATCAAAGCGCCTGGAAGCAAGTAGATCGGTCAGCTTCCTTCAACCGCGGCGTCTCCGCCGGCCGACTCCCAGCAGGCCGATCAGGCCGACTCCCAAGTATTTCGGGAATTCTTGGGGGGGAATTGCTTGCGGTCCTCGCGGTTCGCAATATACTCATTGTTGTGTCGTTTGGGTAAGTTGCTCGGCATGGCCGGGCCCTGAACGGCTATGACTGTGTGAAAGGGGAAATGCGATGAAAACGCAACACATTCTGAAGACCGTCACTTCGACGGCGAAATTTTGGATGCTGACGGGATTGATTCTGGCCGGGGCGGTCACCGTCTTCGCACAAGTGCAACATCCGCGGGCGGCCCGCCGGGTCCGGGCTCATCGCGTCCATACCCACCGGGAGAACGTGGTCGACGTGCGGCAGAATCGGGTGGACAACGTAAGGGATCGCAGGGTGGCCGCCGGAGCCGCCCGGTTGGTCCTGCCGTCGTACGCGCCTGCCAGGGTCGCCACGTCGGGAACCATCGTGGTTCCGCCGGCGCCCGCCCCAGTCAAGCTCCCGGCGGCCCAAAGTCCGCCCGCGCAGGACAACACGCTCGAAGGGCTCCCCTCTGACAAACTGGCCGACCCGTTCGAAGGTTCGCCTAGCTACCCGGTAATCCGCCTCGAGGACGGCGGCGTTACCGTGGTTCTCAAGATGGACCAGGGCGAGACGAAAGTCCGCATGGTGGGCGTCGCGGCCGTCAACCTCGAAGACCGGATCAAGCTGCCCGAGCGCTTCGCGGCTGCCCGGCTTCCGTCCACCGAGCGATTCGTTGGGCATCTGCTCAAGGGCGAGAGCGTCTATGTCGTCTACGACACCCAGGTCGCCGAGGAGGACGCCGACGGCAAAATCGTGGCCTATCTCTTCCGCGCCCCGGACGGACTGCTGGTCAATCTTGAAGTTATCCGCGCGGGTTTCGCCGTGACCGACACGGGTTACGATTTCGACCAAAAGGAAACTTTCATCGAATACCAGGATCGTGCCCGCAAGGCGGACAAAGGCATCTACGGTTTAGTCAAGCGGATCCGCGCGAGGAACGCCAACCGCTGATAAAGAATGCCGGCCGGCGAAGAGAAAAGCGACCAGTCGCAAGAGCGGAACCCCGACTGTTACCAGCAAGCATAAACGGAACCGCCGGAAACTGCAACCGAACAGCGGTGGGGCAGGGTATTCCCGTAGCCGGATTCGCAAGAATTCGGTTATTCGCGGTACGGCTGAATTCTTGCGAATCCAGCTACTGCTCGGTCTCCGCGTCGCTTTTCAGTCGGGCGGAGAATCGCAGCAGGACCGTTTCGGGCTCCTCGCCGGTGTGGGCCAGCTTCAGGTCGAAGCGGGTGCCGTAGGGTAGCAATTGCACCGTCTTGAGCTTGCCCGCCGGGCCCTCAAGTTGCTCGACGGAAAGTTCCGGCGTGCGTGGAAACGGTGGGCAGAAGGCCAGATGCACGCTGGCCAGTCGCTGACCGGGCGTTAGGCCGACCCGAACCCAGCCGGCCAATTCTTCGCTGCCGTCGATCGCGCGGCTTCGGACCAACTGCTGCGTAACATCCCGGTTGGGTATCTCGGCCAAGACATCCGCAACATGCGGGAGGGGGACCTCGGCCGAATCGACGCGAATCTTGCGGCCGGTGGTGGGCCGAGGCAGTTTTGCAGCGGATGAAGCCCGCCAGATCGACGGTAGCCCCTTCAATGGTAGCCAGGCCCAACACTCCCCGGCAATCAACAGGCACCAGAACGCGACCAGCCCAACCGTCGACGAGCCCGGCAGGCTGAGGACGACACCAACGACCAGCACGGTCGCCGAGAGCCCGGCCGCCAGCAGCCTATTGAGTCGGGCGCTTCCTCGGCCCCAGCAGGCTCGAACCGTGGCGGCGCCCGCGATGGTCGCCACTCCCACGACCAGCAACGGCACGGGCTCCAACGGACTGTTAAGCGCCCCGGCCATGCTTCGCCAGCAGAGAACGCCCGTCGCCAGCAGCAGCAGCGATCCGGCCAGCGCGGCGGCCGAGCGGCGGACAAATTCCACTGCCGGTCGGCCAACCGTCAGGCCCCGGGCGTTGCGAATCTCCAGGTACGGTTGGGAGAGCATTATCGAGAATATCTCAGCCACGGATGAAACACGGATTGAACACGGATCAAATCGAAGTGATTCTGAGTAATCATTAGCGCGACGGGGAGGCATCCGACGCGTGAACGAGTTTTTCTTGAACAGAAGCTAACGAAGCAAACAAAGACAGACGTGCGGTGTTCAGTTTGTCATTGCCGGCAGAACTGGGAACACTAATCCTCGCTAATCGACACTAATCCGAGAACAATCAGCGAAGATTAGTGTTCCTCCAGCGTCTTTTTCCAATATCCAGCACTTCACTCACGCTCTGTATCCAACCGGCCCAAAACACCTATCCGTGTTTGATCCGTGGCTCGGTTTCGTTGTTTTCATGCACACGGTTCCCATGTATACAACGGATACGATCAACCGCCAATCAACGCGGATCAGCGCCAATAGCTTCTTCCGGTTCGCGACTTCGCGGGTGGCAGTGGCGAGCAGCCCAGCCCGCAAAGCCGCGTCAGTCGGCGCAGCAACTCAGGCCGGCTGCCTCGGCCAGGGCGGCGGCGCGGTCGGTATTTTCCCAGGTGAACTCCGGCTCGCTACGGCCGAAGTGCCCACCGGCGGCCGTCTTCTGGTAGATCGGCCGGCGGAGATCAAGGTACTCGATGATTCCGCTCGGCGTGAGCGAGAAGTTATCGCGAACCAACTGGCAGAGCTTCTCGTCGTCGATTTTTCCGGTGCCCTCGGTATCGACAAACACGCTGACCGGCTCGACAACGCCGATGGCGTAAGCCAACTGCACCTCGCAGCGGTCGGCCAGGCCGGCGGCCACGATGTTCTTGGCGATGTGTCGGGCCATGTAGGCGGCGCTGCGGTCGACCTTGGTCGGGTCCTTGCCGCTGAAGGCTCCGCCGCCGTGCCGGGCCCAGCCGCCGTAAGTGTCGACGATGATTTTCCGGCCAGTCAAACCGCAATCGCCGTGCGGACCACCGACCTCGAATCGTCCGGTCGGGTTGATGTGATAGGTGATCTCGCCGTTGACCAACTCCGGCGGCAGCAGCGGCTTGATGACCTTTTCGATCACGAACTGGCGGATCTCCTCCTGGCCGACGTCGGGGCCGTGCTGCGTGGATACGACGACCGTGTCGATCCGAACCGGCTTGTTCCCCTCGTACTCGACCGTCACCTGGCTCTTACTGTCGGGTCGTAGCCAACCCACCTCGTTAGTCTTCTGGGCGGCGGTCAAGCGGCTGAGAATGCCATGCGAGAGGGCGATCGGCAAGGGCATCAATTCGGATGTTTCGTTGCAGGCGTAGCCGAACATCAGGCCCTGGTCGCCGGCGCCTTCGCGGTTCACGCCCATGGCAATGTCGGGGCTCTGCCGGTCGAGCGACATGAGGACCGCACAAGTGTCGGCCGAGATACCCATCTCGTCGTCCGTATAGCCCACGTCGCGGATCACCTGCCGAACGACGGCCGGATAGTCGACCACTGCCTTGGTGGTTATTTCGCCGGCCACAATCGCCATGCCCGTGGTCACCATCGTTTCGCAAGCCACCCGGCTTAGCGGGTCCTGGGTGAGCAGCGCATCGAGAATGCCGTCCGATATCTGGTCGGCCAACTTATCCGGATGGCCCATACTGACCGCTTCGCTGGTAAACAAGAACTTGCCCTTTGCCACGGGAATCTCCTTATGCAATCTAACGTTTCTATCTATCAACTACCCACTATCAACTACCAACTACCCACTATCAACTACCAACTACCCACTATCAACTACTCTGTATTGGTAGACTCGACAATTATAGGGATCGAAGGCTCTGGCTGCAAACCGAGTAACGCAGCGTCACGCCGCGGCGCGGCGGTTGCCCGGCCCATCAACCAGATCGGCCAGTAGCCCGACTGTCCGTTCGGTTGCCCCCAGACCGTCGGCCACCAGGGCTT
The DNA here is from genome assembly GCA_964505115.1 of uncultured Planctomycetaceae bacterium. Classification (GTDB taxonomy): domain Bacteria; phylum Planctomycetota; class Planctomycetia; order Pirellulales; family Thermoguttaceae; genus CAZDHN01. The sequence goes on along the minus strand of CAZDHN010000075.1, from coordinate 2,487 downwards.
TGGCCCGAGCGCCGAGCGTGGCGGCGAATTTGGGCTCTTCCAGGCAGCGGCGGACGAATTGCGTCAACTCGGCCGGGTCGGCCACCACAATTGCGGCTTCTCGGCGGAGCATGGCGGCCACGATGTCGCGGAAGTTTCGGGTGTTTGGCCCGAAGGAGACGGCAGCCCCGTACGCGGCCGGCTCGATCATATTTTGTCCACCCCGTTTACCTAAACTACCGCCGACGAAGGCGATTTGCGCCGTACCCCACCAGGCCCCCAACTCACCGACGGCGTCGACCAGCAGCACGCGAGCCGCGTTGGCCGGGCTGTCCGGCTCCAATTCGCTCCGCCGTTGCCAGGCCACGCCCGAGGCGTCCAGCAGCCGAGCAACCGCCTCGAAGCGGTCGGGGTGCCTGGGAACCAGCACCAGCCGCAGCCGGGGCCAGGCGGCGGAAAGCTCGATATAGGTGTCCAACGCGGCGGCTTCTTCAGGGTCCTGCGTGCTGCCGGCCAGGAAGATCAGGTCGTCTTCGCTAAATCCGGCCAGGCGGCGGAGTCGGCAGGTGGTCGGATTACCCCGATCGGCTTGGGCACCGTCATATTTCATCGACCCGGTTACATGGACAGTTTCGCTCGACGCGCCCAAGGCAAGGAACCGCTGGGCACAGGTGTCGTCCTGGACGGCCAGCAGATCGATCCGCTTTAGCATTCGTGCCACGAACGGCCGGATGCGTCGATATCCGTCAAAACTGTGCCGGCTCAGACGGCCGTTGACGACCGCCACGGCCGCATTGGACTCTCCGACGGCGCGGATCAAGTTGGGCCAGAGTTCCAACTCGGCCAGGACCAAGATCGACGGGCAGATGCGTCGCACGGCGCGGCGGACGGCCCAACTGAAATCCAAGGGGCAATAGAAAACTGTCAGGTCGGGATACTTCTTCCTTGCCAGGGCCATGCCGGTCATGGTGGTGGTGGAAACGACGCACTCCCAGTCGGGTCTGGCGAGTCGGAGTTCGCGGATTAGCGTGTCGAGCAGATTGACTTCACCCACGCTGACCGCATGCAGCCAAACGCAGGTTCGCTTGCAGTCGCGTCGCGGCACTTGGCCGAGCAGCTTGGCGGCGAATCCCTCGCGGTATTTGCCCTTGCGAATCGCCTGCCAGACGAGCCATGGCATGGCCGCCAGAATCACCAGTAGATAGATTAGATTCAAAAGATATGGCACGTTGGGATTCCTTTCCCGGATATCGCTCTCTAGCGGCTAGTACCGTGTTGGGTTGGTCCTTCCCTCGGCGATATCCTTGCGCACGCGCTCAAGGCGTCTTCCCGGCCGCGAGTCACGAGCGATCTTCTTGTCCCAGTCGTCGGCATGCTCGATCTCGAAATCGACAAGCCACGGATCAATTTGTAGGATGCATTTCGTTGTTCGCCTCTTATGTGGTGAGAGCCAAAGCCTTAGCTCTCTGTTCGACGGATGCCACCAAGTCTTGAATGGCGTCGACCTCCATCTCCTCGAAGTACGATTCTCCACACTGGGAGCAAACCCAGGCAGGAACCGCATCGAGCAACAGGTGGCAACCTTTTCTGTCAACATGAAGCGGCGTTGTTCCTCGCCTCATCTCAGCCTGACAGTGAATACACTTCATTTCTTCACCCTCTTTCTGAAATCGGTTGTCCACTCGTGTTCGTCCGGCAAGTAGGTCGTTATGACTGCAAGGTAATCCTCCTTTGGAGCGCAAACCACGTGAATGGGACGCCCTTCGGTTCCGGTCCCAAGCAGGAGGCAACTGCGACCTCTGGCGTCAGTCGGGTAGTCTTCTATCACTTCGCCTTCCTCAACAACCTGCCTGACTTCACTTCGGCGGATCATCCTGTCGGGCCGCAGCATTTGCTGCAGTGCATGAGGAAGGAAAAGAATCCTCATGTAAGCGGCGCTACGGACTTGGTTCAAAATGTCCAATTCCTTTTCCATACGGAAATACTACCCCGATCGTAATCCATTTTCAATCTGTTCTTAGGGCGAACTTGGCGTTAGACTGATCCGTGTATTACCTATCGACCGCACATTTGCAGCCTGACTCGCCGCGGGCCCTTTCTGCAAGTTCGATCTCGATCATCCCACGCGTGTTGTAAGTCGGTCGGATGAGGAGGGCTCGCGGATTGCGTCCACGGGAACCGACGCCACGGCCAGAGTCTGCCCGGTGGCGGAAAATAACTCCACTTCATAACCAATGACATTGCCATCGGCATCGCGATACTCTTCAACGACCGTGGCAACGTCACCGGTACACAAATTCTCCTCGGGGAGTTCTCGCGTTATGACAACACGGCTGAACAATTCGAACGTCATTCGCTTGCCTCCGGAATAATCGTAATCAATCGGGGAAAGGACTCGCGGTGGCGCACGATCCCGGGCACTCAGCCTTTTCTCATACAGCAGTTTTTGAACTTCTTGCCGCTGCCGCAGGGGCAAGGATCGTTGCGGCCGACGCGAGTCCTTTCCCC
>CAZDHN010000074.1:0-14180 GCA_964505115.1 uncultured Planctomycetaceae bacterium | reverse complement strand
GCAGCGCCCACGGTCCGCGCCTGTTACCCAAAAACGGGCAGAATTGAACCAGGCCGAACTTCAGGCTAAACTGCTGCTTGAACGTGGCGTCGACCTGGGACACAATCCGAAATACCCGCTGAAGGAACTTGATACCAACCTGGCCGCGATGCTGCCCGACATACCCGAGATACCCATGTCCGACGGTCTGCAAGAGCATATGAACCCCGAAGAATGGGCGGAGATGATGGCCGACGGCAAGGCATCCTTGCAGGAGATGGGTCGGACTTTCGACCCGGGCCCAGTCATTGCGAGCGTTCATTCCGTCGAAGTGCTCCAACTCCTGTTGGATGCCGGTGAAGAGCTCGTCGAGGCGCAGCCCGATGTCCGGCGGCAGTACATCGGGCTGCCCGCCGAGGGGCAACTCACCGTCGGCAAAGCGGAATTTCGGCGTGATCGCCAGCCACGCTTCGGCCGAGCCAACCCCGAGAGGATCGAATCGGCATTCTGGGAAGACATGATACGCTCGGGCGGCAACGCCTACACCGCGCGAGACCGATTCAAGTACGAGGACCTCCGCAGACCGGTCTGGTGCTACGATCGCTTCGGCCACTCCCTGACCAGGCTGCCCGACGGCCGCTTCGTCGGTATCGCCGGCGAACACGAGGATTCCTACGATCCCGACTTCTGCATCTACAACGACGTGATTGTCCACGACGGGTCGGGCGGCTTCACCATCCATGGCTACCCACGGGATGTCTTCCCTCCGACGGATTTTCACTCCGCCACGCTAGTCGATGACAAGATCATTATCATCGGCAGCCTCGGATATCCCGAAGACCGACGGTCCGGCCTGACGCCGGTCTACCGACTGGACTTGTCAACCTTTGCCATCGAGCAAGTTACGACCAAGGGCACGCCTCCCGGTTGGATATCCAGGCATCGCGCGCGTTACGTTACTGAAGACCAGTCCATTCAGATCAGTGGCGGCGAGCTGTGGACCGCGGATGAATCAGGGGAAGAGCAACTGGCTACCTTCAGAGGAACGGCCGTGCTCTATCTCGCCGACATGAGTTGGCGGGTCGTTCTGCCATACTAGTGATCCTTGCATGGTCAATGCGCGGATCAAGGGGGTTCCGCCGGGGAACCGGGCTTCGCCCTCGATCACTGGCTATGCAAGGGTCAATAGTAGTCTGTCACGGCCAAGGTGATGGGTGCCCTGAACACGGACATCGCCGAGCGCTGCTTCACCCTCTTCGCCGCCGCATCCAAAACCCAGCGGCCAGACTAAGGGCGAGAAGCAGTGCGGTGGAGGGCTCGGGGACGCGGCCGACGGTGATGTTGTCGATCCCAATGCCGTCGCCGCTGTTGGAGCCGTTGACCACGACGCGGTCGAACTGGAAGGGCGTCGTGAATCCGAACAGATCATGGCCTCCGGTGTCCCACGTTACGGGCACGCTCTGCACGTATTGCCCTTGGAACAGGCCGTCGAGATAGAACGTGAAGGTGAAATCCTGATCCGTCTGGTCGTGGAAGGAAAGCCCGAACTGGTCGTAAGTCTCGGCAAAGTCGATCGTAAACGTCTGGTCGTGACGGAAGGGATACGCGCCGTTATCGAAGGGGTCGTTGTCTTTAGGCAGGATCACGAACCGGGTGCCGTCGAAGAAGAGCCCCTTGCCGTTGGGGCTGCTCTGGTTCTGATAGTCGCTGCCCGTGTCGGCGTCGCTGCCCGTTATGCTCTCGATACCGAAATCGATCAGCCCCTGGTTGATCGTCGGGTTGACGGCCGTGGCGTCGAGGTAGCCGTTGGCGAACGACTCGAAGTCGAGTTGCCGCATGTTGAAGAAGCCCGCTTGCGTGGTCGGCTGAATCAGCGAGTATTCGACGGAGAGCACGGGCCGGTTGGCCGTGGCCGCGTCGTCCGAGTCGATCCGCAAGAGGTGCGAAAGAGTGTTGGCCATTTCGGTATCCAGCGACGTCATGATGACGGTGAAGGGATCGCCGGCGGCGAATGCCGCCCGAACCGCCGGCGTGAACTGGCCCGTCGTATCGGTCATGGTGGGCCGGATGTTGGTCGCGTCGTGGTTGAAGGTCGTGGTGTCGGTCGAGAGCAGCGTGCCCAGGCCCGTGTCCGCGGCCGCCACCCAGGAAACGGTCCAGGGGGTTGTGCCGTCTGGCGTGTCCCAGTCGAACCCCGACTCCACAACCGCTTCCGGACACTTGTAGAGTTGCACACCCGTCACGTCGCCCGAGTCGACCTTGTTGATCCGGTAGCCGAGGCTCACGTCTTCGATATGCGCGTTGCTGGGTATGGCGCTCAGATTGAAGCCCAACAGAGCACGCAACGAAAGCAAATCGGAACTCGTGCTATATCCGACGAAAACCTCGGACCGGTTGTATTGCGTGCTGTCGTCGGGAGTTCGCGATCCCTCCGAGGCGTGCGAGCCGATATCACCCGGCTCGAGGCGGATGTCGACAACGACCGCCGGCACCGGCGAGTTCAGCAGAACAACCGTCAGGAGGAAGATCAACGCTATCGGAGACTTTCGGTATGAATTCATCGCATACTCCTTTAGCCGGAAGCCAGAAGGGCGTAAGGCCGCGAATCGGCCAGAACAGACATGGCTTTAGTATAGATACAGTGCGTGTCTCCGTCAACTCACTTGCATGCGAGAAAGACCCGGCGTCGCAATTGACCCCCATCATTGGTAGGCAGCCGTTCCACCCAGTGGTCCTGAAATCCACTTGGGGTACGTTGAACGCGGTACGGAGGGCCGATATCATGGTGAGAGAACCTTGGATAGCAATCAACGCTCGCGGCTTCGTATCGATCACGGCCAAAAGGAGTCCAGATGAAGTCAGAACCAACAGTATCCCAAACAACAAGACGTAAGTTTCTCAAGACGGCCGGAGCCGCCTGCGCGGTGCCGTGGGTGGTTAGCTCGACAGTCTTGGGGCGCGACGGCAGCGCGTCGGCCGGCAACCGGATTACCACCGCGCTGATCGGCTCCGGCGGCCGGGGACAGCAAATCATCGCCGGCGGCGATCAGGTCGTGGCCGTCTGCGATGTCGACGCCAAGCATCTTGAAAAGGCCAAAGCCAAGATCGACGGGCTCTCGGGCGGACGGAGTTGTAAGGGCTATGGCGACTTCCGCGACGTGCTGGCCCGCGACGATATCGACGCCGTGGTGGTTGCCACGCCCGACCATTGGCACGCCACAATTGCCACGGCGGCGATCAAGGCGGGCAAGGCGGTTTACGTCGAGAAGCCGATGACTGTTTGTATTGGAGAGGGGCGGATGCTGGCCGACGTGGCCAATCGCTACGGCTCGATCCTTCAGGTCGGCAGCCAGCAGCGGTCCGACGAAAAGTTCCTCAAGGCCTGCGAGTTGGTCCGCAACGGCCGGATCGGCGAACTGAAGACGGTGTCAGTTGAGATACCCACCCGGCCAGGCAGCGCCGATCCCTGGAAGCCCGAGCCGGTCCCGCCGGAGTTGAACTACGATATGTGGCTCGGTCCCGCGCCCTGGGCACCGTACAACCGCAACCGCTGCCACTACAAATTCCGCTTCGTCAGCGATTACTCGGGCGGCGACGTAACCAACTGGGGCGCCCATCAATTGGACATTGCCCAATGGGGAATCGGGACCGACGCGTCGGGTCCCCGCGAGGTGGAAGGGCACGGCAAGCGCAACGCCACCGGCCTGCACGACGTCTTCTACGACGTGCATGTTGATTTCACTTACGCCAACGGCGTGAAGATCGAGCTGCGCAGCGGCGGCAACGGCGTGCGATTCAATGGCACGGAGGGATGGATATACGTCAGCCGGAGCAAGCTGGAGGCCGAGCGGAAATCGGTGCTCGACTCCCGCATCGGCCCCGGCGAAATCCACCTGGCCCCAAGCGGCAGCGGCGGCACCCACATGGGCCTCTGGCTCGACTGCATCCGCACGCGAAACCCCAAGGGGATGAACGTGCCGGCCGAGATCGGCCATCGGTCGGCCACGCTTTGCCATCTGGCCAATATTTCCATGGAGCTTCCGCGCAAGCTTCAATGGGACCCCGAGGCCGAACGCTTCATCGACGACGACGAAGCCAACCGCCTGATCTGGCGACCAATGCGTCAACCGTGGCGGCTGTAAGAAAGATCGCGCCAGGGTAAGGGAAGCACTCGATTCCTCGTTCCCATGCTTCGCGTGGGAACGCAAGCTTATGACGCTTCCGCGTCGCTGACGTGGAATTAGCCGGTTTCCCGGAAGCGAGACCGCAAAGCGGTCAGGCATGCGTTACGACGCGAAGCATCGCAACCAGGGTATTCCTCGTTCCCATTATCAACCAACAACGGCCGCAATCACACCCACCACGATCGCGATCGCGTACAGGCACATGACGACCAACATCATGATGCCGACGAACTTCCAGAATGACTTCTGCGACTCCAATGCGGAAGCCAGCCTGGCGGGTGTTTGCTGACGCAGAAAGACTCCAATTCGGTCGGCGTACATCCAGAGAAACATGGCGGGGGCAATGTAGAAGAGCGCCATCACGATATAGACCAATCCAAGAATCGCGCCAAAGGGCGCGGGCATCGAGTCCGTTATCATCCCACCGGCCATCATGGCGAGACCGGCCAACGCCATGAATGCCGCCCCAATGAAAAACATGACGCTAACAAACCGAACCCAAGGCTTTGTCTGACGCAACATCTCGGCCGCCCCGGTCAAACTGGGATCGGCACCGCCGATGTCGCCCGCGTCGGTCGTGAACCGCGGTGCCTGGTACGGATTGTCGCCCGACTCGAATGGATTGTCCGACATGAGAACCTCCGGTTGGCTGTGTGCAAATTTCCGGCACGGATGACAAACGGATCAAAACGCTATTGAGCCCGCGCCCCGACTAATCCTCGACTGTATCGAGGGTCGGCTGAATAGTCAAGCATTCCAGGTGGTTTACGTCCCGCGATAGTCGCGAAACGGGCGGATTTTGGAGTGCGGCGATTTATCGCCGCTTTCGGAACGAGTGGAAGGCTTGCCGGGCCGATATTCGGGTGAACGTCGAAGCGGGCCGCCGGCTTGGCGAAACGCTCAAAAAAGCGGCGATAAATCGCCGCACTGCAAAATCGGGTCGTCATTCCCTACTTTGCCGGTCGCGGGCGACCGGGCTAACACGAGCTGCTAACACGTGCGTTGCGTATCTGGTATCATACGGGTGGAAAGTCGATAATCCCTGACATCCGCGGTACAAGCAACACTTGCCAACGGAAGGTGACAGATGAACCGGCCGAGCGAGCAACGTTCCAATAGGCGGGAGTTTCTCCGGCGCGTCGCGGCAAGCGGTGCGGTCGCGGCGCCGTATGTTATTACGTCGAACGCATTGGGTGGCGAGGGGCGGCCGGCGGCCAGCCAGCGGATCACGGTGGGATTCATCGGGGTAGGCGGACACGGCATCGGGCGGAACGTGCGGACGTTTCTGGCCCAGGCCGACGCGCAGCCGGTCGCCCTGTGCGATGTCGACACCCGGCAGATTGACACCGCGCTGAAGGCCGTCCGCAAGCAGCGTGGCAAAAGCTTCTCCTGCCAGACCAGCCAGGATTGGCGCGAGGTGATCGCCCGGCCCGACATCGACGCGGTGATGATCTCCACCGCCGACCACTGGCACGTACCCATTTCGGTCGCGGCGATTCGGGCCGGCAAGGACGTGATCTGCGAGAAGCCCACGCTGACGATCGCCGACGGCCGGGTGCTGGTCGACACGGTCAACCGTTACGGGGCCGTGTTCCAGATGTCGACCGAGGACCGCTCGATCCCCGTCTACCATCGCATGGCCGAACTGGTACGCAACGGTCGTATCGGCAAGCTACGGAAGATATACGTGCAACTCCCCGGCGGGCCTGGAAACCCGGGCGATCCGAAGCCGATACCGGTGCCCAAGGAGTTGGACTGGGAGATGTGGCTGGGCCCGGCGCCGTGGAAACCGTATTGTGGAGGGTTGCACCAATTCCACTGGCGATGGAACCGGGACTATTCCGGCGGAATCTTGACCGACTGGGGCGGCCACCAGCTCGATACGGCCCAACGGGCGAACGACAGCGAGCAGACGGGGCCGATCGAGGTCGAGGGCGTCGGCAAGCGGCACGAGAGCGGCCTCTACGATACCTACTACGAGTATCACGTGATTTGCCGCTACGCCAACGGTGTCGAGATGCACATCGACAGCGGCGGCACGGGCTTGAAGTTCGAGGGCAGCGAGGGCTGGGTCGGCAACACCGGCTGGTGCAAACCGCTTGAGTCGAACTCGAAGAAGATACTCGACAGCGTAATCGGCCCCGGCGAAACACACTTGTTTATTTGCCCGCTGGGCGAGCACCGCAACTTCCTCGACTGCGTAAAGAGCCGCCGCGACCCGTACTTCCCCGCCGAGGTCGGGCATCGCTGCTGCTCGGTCGCCCACCTGGGCAACATCGCCATGGATACGGGCCGCAAGCTCCGCTGGGATCCGGAGACTGAAGAATTCGCCGACGACGCCGAGGCGAATCGCTTGCGATCGAGGGCCATGCGCGAGCCTTGGCGGATATAAATTGTTCCGTACGATAGGATACGCTGATGGCTAACGTCTACGTCGAAACGTCGATTATCGGCTATCTAACATCAAGATCGCGCGAGGATGTAATATTCCAGGCGCGTCAGCAACTCACTCGAATTTGGTGGAACGGGCGCCGTGACCAGTATGAAATCGTCGTGTCGCAACTGGTGCTTGACGAGGCAGGTGCCGGGAACGAAGAAGCGGCGGCGGAGCGGCTGGGCTTGCTCGACGGGATTCCGCTGCTGGATGTTACCGACCCTCAAATCGATCCGATTGCCGACGCGCTGCTCGCCGCACACCTGCTGCCTGACAAAGCCCGCTCGGATGCAATGCACGTTGCCACCGCAACAGTGCATCGTGTAGACTATCTGTTGACCTGGAACTGCAAACACATCGCCAATGCGGAAACGCTTCCAGGAGTCTATCGGTTGCTGACCGACATGGGATATTCGCCGCCCTTGATCGTTACTCCAGAGGAGTTTTCCGAATATGGCTGAACCACTGTACGAAGATGCGGTTGTCGCCGAAATCCACGCCATTCGCGCGAAAATGCTTGCCGCTTGTGACGGCAACCACCAAGTGCTAATGCAACAGGTGCGCGAGCACCAACGATCTTCGCGACGGCGGATCATCGCCGCACCATCCGCGATTCAGGGCACGAAACAGGGCGTTGGACCGGACGGCAAGTAATGTTTGGCATAGTGGCGACGCTTTTCTCGCCGCCGGTCAACTCTGAACGTAAGACCAACCATCTCACCACCAAGGAGAACTCCATGATAACTGAACGGACAACCTTAACCCGCCGCGGGCTGTTGCGGCGTTTGGCCGGCGCGGCGGGAGCGGCCGTGGCCGCGCCTTACGTGATTCCCGGCAGCGCTTTGGGGGCCGAGGGACGCCCGGCGCCCAGCGGGCGGATTGCGATGGGCACGATCGGCGTGGGCGGCCGTGGCCGGCACGACATGCAGGCCCTGATGAGCAACGACGACGTGCAGATGACGGCGGTCTGCGACGTTCGCGGTGATCGACGGGAAGCGGCGAAAAAGCTTATCGACAAGAAGTACGGCACCACCGACTGCAAAACCTACATCGATCTTCACGAGCTTCTGGCCCGGGCGGACATCGACGCCGTCCTGATCGCCACCGGCGACAACTGGCACACGACGGCGGCCATCCTGGCGGCCAAGGCCGGCAAGGATATGTACTGCGAGAAGCCGATGTCGGTCACCGTTGCCGAGGGTCGGGCACTGACCGACACCATGGAGCGCTACGGCACGATCTTCCAGTGCGGCACGCAGCGGCGAAGCGTTCCCCGCTTCAAGTTCGCCGTCGAATTGGCCCAAAGCGGCAAGCTGGGGAAGCTCAAAACCCTCTACGCCGAAATGGCGCCGGGCGAGTGGTTCAAGCATCACCCTTACGCCACGCTTCCCGCCCAGCCGCAGCCCGCCCGGGAAGTGGTCGACTGGGATCGCTGGCTGGGTCCGGCGGCCTGGCGACCGTACAACGCCACGTATCTGACGCGAGGATTCTGGATGTGCAATCTGGATTTCTCGGGCGGAATGATTACCGAATGGGGTAGTCATACGGTCGATCTCTGTCAGTGGGCGAACAAGGCCGACGACACGGGGCCGGTCGAGTTCGAGCTTGCCGAAGGCACCGTCGTGGCCCGATACGCCAACGACGTCAAGCTGATTTTCGAGAAGGGCAAGTGGCCGCTGCACGTTCGCTTCGTTGGCACGGAAGGTTCGATCTACGTGGACGACGACGGCAACATCGAGGCCAGTCCCAAGTCGCTTCTGGCCGGCCGCACGTTCGGCAAGGGCTATCCGCAGGCCAACCACGTGCGGAATTTTCTGGATTGCTTCAAAAGCCGGCGTCGCCCAATCGCACCGGCCGAAGGCGCGCATCGGGCGAATTCAACCAGCCAAATCGCCAATATTTGCGTCCAACTGGGCCGAAAACTGAAGTGGAACCCCCAGGAAGAGCGGTTTGTGGATGACCCCATGGCAGACCGAATGCTCGCCCGGGCGATGCGACAACCCTGGAGGTTCTAGCTGACTGTTGGCCGACTTGCTACAATTGGCGCAGGTCGCCCCTCGCCTGCTGGAAGAGGGGACAGACGACCGGCCGCGTTTCGAGACGAGTAACAACTAAGTTTCTTAACCCGCTTTGAGAGTCAAGGAGAACAAAGATGTCCGAGAGAACTAACATGATTGTAGGCTTGGTGATGACTGCCCTCCTGCTGGCAGCGTGTGTTCCGGCCGCAACGGCCGACGACCTGGATAAGTCGTTCGACGCCTTGAAGACCTACGATTGGGGCTCCGACCGCGCGTCCCTGGGCGCCATCGATAAGGCCGTCGCTGCCTCCAACGGCAACGCCGATGCCCAAAAGGCGTTGGAAGCTCGCCTGGCCGCCGTGCTGGGGACCGACGTTTCCGGCGCTGCGAAGGATTACGTCTGCCGTCAGCTTAGCCTGGTCGGATCGGCCGCTTCGGTGCCGGCTCTGGCGCCGCTGCTGACCGACGAGAAGCTTTCGCACATGGCCCGATACGCCCTGGAGCGGATGTCGTGTCCCGTATCGGCCAAGGCAATGCGCGACGCGCTGGCGAAGACCAAGGGCCGAGTCAAGGTTGGCGTGATCAACTCGTTGGGAGTTCGTCGCGACAAGGATTCCGTCGAAGCGATGGCCGCCCTGGTCGGAAACTCCGACAAAGAGATCGCCGCCGCTGCCGCCGCCGCCCTGGGTTCCATCGGCACGGCCGATGCCGCCAAGATATTGGGTGAGTTGCAGAAGAAGGCGCCCAAGGAACTTCGCCTGGCGGCCGCCGACGCATACCTGGTCTGTGCCGAGCGACGTCTGGCCGACGGCAAGAAGCTCGAGGCCATGATGATCTACAAGTCGCTGGCAAAAAATCCCGAGCAGCCCAAGCACGTTCGTCTGGCCGCCACGCGCGGTATGCTGGCCGCGACGGGAAAGAAATAGATAGCCGTTCACGCCCACGCTGGGGACTGGTCCATTTTTCGGTCGATTGATTCTCGATTGCGTTGGAATCGCAAGCCGAAAACATGGACCTGTCCCCTTTCGTGGCTTACCCGTAGCTGGATTCGCAAGAATTCAGCCGTGATGCAAAGAACCGAATTCTTGCGAATCCGGCTACGAGCATATCCGTGGAATTCCCCATCTACCAGGAGGATAATCGTTGATGCGTATTGAAAGAACGAAAACGGCGCTGGCGCTGCTGCTGGTCGGCCTTGCCTGCGCGGTCTCTAGTCTGTCGTCGGCCGCCGAGGAGGATCCCAACGCGGCGATGATCACGATGGTTACCGAGTTGATCAACGACAAAGACCACGACATGCGAGCGTTGGGGTTCCAGCAGGTGCGCGAAGAGGTGCCGGGCGAGGCGGCCACCAAACAGTTCGCCGCGCTGGTCAAGGGGCTAGCGCCCGACGCGCAGGCGGGCATGCTCGAAGCGCTGGGTGATCGCAAGGACGCGGCAGCCCGACCGACGATCCTGGAATCGCTCAACAGCAAAGACGAGGGCGTTCGTAGCGCGGCCATCAAGGCTCTCGGTTCGCTGGGAACCGCCGCCGACGTGCCTCTATTGGCCGGCAAGACGGCCGGCGACTCCAACGCCGAGAAGGATGCCGCCCGCGGTAGCCTCGTGCGAATGCGAGGCGACGGCGCCAACAAGGCGATCGTGGCCGCAATGGCCAAGGCCGAGCCGAAAGTCCGCGTCGCCCTGCTGGGCGTGTTGGCCGCCCGCAACGCCCGGGAAAGCCTGCCCGAGGTGCTCAAAAGCGTGCAGGCCGAAGACGCCGACGTCCGTTCGGCCGCGCTTGGCGCGCTGCGATTCCTGGCCGACGAGAAGAACGCGGCGGCCATATCCGACATTCTAAAGGCGGCCAAGGACGACGGCGAGCGCGGCAAGGCCGAGTTGGCCCTGTTGGCCGTCTGTAGTCGCAGCGGCGAGGCATCGGCCGAGGCGATCATTGCCGCCATGGCCGACGCCGACGTGCCCTCGCAAGTCGCCCTGTTGCACGCTCTAGCGCGGGCGAGCGGCGCGAAGTCGCTCGAGGCGATCGTCGCCCAGCTTAAGGACGACGACGAAGCGGTCCGGGACGAGGCCGTACGCATGCTTGCCGGTTGGCCCGACGCGGCCGCCGTGCCCCATCTGCTGAAAATCGCCAGAACCGACAAGAGCAAGCGTCACCAGATACTGGCCATTCGCGGTCTTGCCCGCCTGTCCGGTCCGCTTGGCGACAAGCCGGCCGACATGAAGACACTCGCCGAGCTGGCCAAATTGTCCAAGCGGCCCGAGGAAAAGTGTCTCGTGCTGGGCGTATTGAGCGGCGTGGGCACGTCGGAGTCGCTGGCTCTGGTCACCCCTTCGTTGGACGACCCGGCGCTTGCCGAGGAAGCCGCCCTTGCCGCCGTGATGATTGCGGAGACAATTAAGGACGGTGACAAGAGCAAGCTAAAGGCGGCCGTGGAGAAGGCCGGTAAGAAGGCCAAGGACCAGAAGCTTCGCGACCGAGCCGCGAAACTGCTGAAGTCGTTGTGATTATCGACATAACTCACGAGGAGACATAGGCGTGAAGCGTTTTAATTGCATTGTATCGGGCCGTATTCGGCTGGTCATGATTCTTGGCTTGAGTTGTGCGCTGGCCGGCTGCGTGAGAAGAGACGACCAGCCCGGCCCGTCGACAACCGCTCCGTCGGTTACCGATTCGTCAACTTCCGCCGCATCAAGTTGCGGCGCGCCAGGTTGCGGCACGCCGACTTGCGGTGTATCGGCGGCCGCTCCGTCTTGTGACGCATCAACTGCCGCTCCGGTTGCCGACACGTCGAAGCCGCCGGCCGAACCCAAAAAGTCTAAGATGGGCAAGTTGGTCGCCATCGAGCTCAAATTGCCCGCTCCGGCTTTCCGCGGCACGCCGAAGCCGTCGAGCGAACCGAACGTGGAGCCGCCGCTGGGTAAGCCGCGGCCGCCGTTCTTTGCGCCCGAGGGCACGGTCAACCTGGCACGGGGCAAACGGGTAACCGCCAGCGATCCCGTGCCGGCCAGCGGCGAACTGGACTACGTTACCGACGGCGACAAGGAAGCCTCCGATTTCGGCTACCTTGGATTGCGATCCGGCACCGAGTGGATTCAGATCGACCTGGAGAAGCCGGCGAACGTCTACGCGGTGCTCATCTGGCACAATCATGCCGAGGCCCGCGTGTATCGCGACGTGATCGTTCAAGTAGGCTACGATCCCGACTTCATCGACGCCGTGACCGTCTTCAACAACGATTACGACAATTCATCCGGAATGGGTATCGGTCCGGACATGGGTTACGTGGAAACCTCCGAGGGCAAGCTGATTAGCGGCCGAGGCGCACAGGGCCGCTACGTCCGCCTCTATAGCCGCGGTAGCCACATGGACGACAAGAACCATTACACGGAAGTGGAGGTCCTCGGCAGGCCGATGGAATGAAGCGAGCGGTCGCCTTCGTCGCATTGCTGGCCGTGATCGTCGCGGCGGCGGCCGGGTTGCGCCTGGCAAGCCTCGACAACCGCGCCATGCATTGCGACGAAGCGGGCCAAGCGCTCAAGTTCGGCCGGCTGCTGGAGCGTGGCGAGTACGTTTTCGATCCGTACGAGTATCACGGCCCCAGCCTCAACTACCTCACGCTGCCGGTCGCCCGACTGGCGGGGGCCGATAAGCTTACCGAGTTGGACGAAAAGCTTATCCGCCTCCTGCCGGCCGTCTTTGGCATCATCCTGGTAGGGCTGATCTGGCTGGTGCGCGACGAGTTGGGCCACGTGGCCGCTCTTTCCGCCGCCGCCTTCACGGCCGTCTCACCGGCGATGGTCTTCTACAGCCGCTACTACATCCAGGAAATGCTGCTGGTCTGCTTCACGTTTGGAGCAATCGCGGCGCTCTGGCGATACCGGCGGGAAGTCATCGAAAAGCGGCGACTCCGGCAATGGGCGTGGCTCGTGTTGCTCGGCCTCTGCCTGGGCATGATGCACGCGACGAAGGAAACGTGTGTTATTCCGATGTTTGCGATTGGCGTGGCCGCGTTAGCGCTTGGTCCCCTCTCCCTTTGGGAGAGGGTTAGGGTGAGGGGCTTTGGAAGTGAAGGGGGTGGTTTTGTAGAGGATCAAAACGGGATCGCTTCGGACCCTCACCCCCGGCCCGTCTCCCAAAGGGAGAGGGGAGAAAACTTGGGTGCCACTGCTGGCTTGTCCAGCAGTGTGAATCATGGACTCGGCAAAAGCACTGCTGGACAAGCCCGCAGTGGCACCCTAACACGCCTCCTCCCGGCGCTGATTGTCATCGTCAGCGCGGCCTGCGTCTCGATGCTATTGTTCTCCTCGTTCCTGGATAACCCGCGGGGTGTTCTTGACTCGATTACCACGTACTCGCATTACTTCCAGCGAGCGTCGGGTGAAGGGAGCGCGGGGCCACACGATCATCCGTGGTACTACTACTTGCAGGTTCTTTTCTGGTGGCACTATCCCGGCGGGCCGGTTTGGACGGAAGCAGCCGTCGCCGCGTTTGCTCTGGCGGGATTGATCGCCGCGGTGCTGCGAAGAGGCATCGCGACCGAGCATCTTCCGGCAGCCCGATTCATGGCCGTCTATACGGTGCTGATGACCGTTATCTACTCCGCCCTGCCGTACAAAACGCCCTGGTGTGCCCTGGGGTTCTATCACGGCATGATCCTGCTGGCCGGCGTTGGCGCGGCGGTGCTGATCGGCGCGACACGCTCTCGTCTGTTGAAGGCCGCCATGATCCTGCTGCTGGCGGCGGCAATCGGCCAGTTGGGCTGGCAGACCTGGCGGACGAGTTTTGTCGACTGCCAGGACCCGGGCAACCCGTATGTCTACGCGCATACCACGGGCGACGTGCCGCTGCTGGCCGAGCGCGTCGAGCAAGTCGCGGCGGCTCATGCGGATGCCGGGGCGATGCACATCCAAGTGATCTGCCCGGACGACGACCATTGGCCGTTGCCCTGGTATCTGCGGCGTCTGACTCGCGTCGACTGGTTCAGCCAGGTGGCCGACGGCCCGGCCGCGCCGCTGATAATCACCCAACCCGAAATGGAACCGGCCTTGCTCAAGAAACTCTACGATGAACCGCCGCCCGGCCAACGCTACCTCTACGTGCCGCTGCTACCGGACGGCGACGGGCGCGACTGGCAATTGCGCCCCGGCGTTCCCCTGCGGGTCTACCTGCGGCTGGACCTCTGGAACGCGTACAATAGGTAGCGGTACGCTGGGGACTGGTCCATTTTTCGGTCGGTTAGCTATCCACTTCGTTGGAATTGCAGGCCGAAAACATGGACCTGTCCCCTTTGGTGGCACTTGCACCGGGCCTTGTTGGGTGCCACTGGCGTCTCGCCAGTGCAATACAAAGCGGAGCTTGCTCGTTGGTGTTCCAGAAGATTGCCGCGTGTATCCGCGGGTCCCAGCTTATGCGGCCACGAATCGGCTGACGCACGGCGAGCTTTGGGAACATTAACCAACAAGCTCCGGGCTAATCAGCACTGGCGAAACGCCAGTGGCACCCGACGCTGAGTCCCAGGTGATCGGCCTACGTGATTCGTCTCGTCCGCCATCTCACTCGCCAGA
>CAZDHN010000073.1:0-14182 GCA_964505115.1 uncultured Planctomycetaceae bacterium | reverse complement strand
AAGGCGACGACGGCCGGGCGTTGCAGGCGGGCGCGGGGAACGGCGAAATCGTAGTGTTCATCTTCCAGCGGGAGGAAGCCGAGTTGGGCATCTCGGGCGACCCACTCGATGGCCACGCCCCAATCGGCCCGACCTTGGGCCACGGCCGCCGCCACCGCGTTGTGGCTCTTGGTCCGCACGGCGTATCCGGCCGGCTCGACGCCGTCCAATAAGCGGTCGATGAGAATTTGCGTGCCGCTGCCCTGGTTGCGATTGACCATCACGCAATCCGCGTCGTTCTTAACCTGGTGGATCGCCTCGCGAGCCGTGCGGTTCTCGAACCGTTCGTCACCCGGCCTGAACAGCACGCCCTGCAAACGGCCGTAGCCTTCGATCAGTTCCAGGTCGGGTGTCAACAGGGGCGTATTGTACAGACCCGTCTCGGGGTCCAACAGATGCATGCCGGCCAAATCGCACTCGGCCCGCTTGGCCGCCTGCAATCCGCCGGTCGACCCGACGGCCATGAACTTGGTGCTGAACCCCTGGTCGTGCAGTCGGCCGAGCAGAAAGTCCAGCCCGACGCAATGGCTGCCGATGACGACCAGATCGACCGGCCGCAGGCGATCGGTCAGCAGTCGCACGCTTACGGTCGCGCCCGCGGTGACGATCTCTTCCTGTCGTCCGATGGTCACGAAGCCGTCGGCCCGGCTGAAGGTGGTCACCGAGCCGGATCCCTTGCCCATCGGATAAACGGCCAAGCGGCCGTCGGCCTCGATCAGACCGACCAGCAGGTACTCGGTCCGCCCGATCTCCGAATTCACCTTGACGGCCATTTGCCCTTCGGCGGTCGCGGCGGGCGCATCCGGTCGGCCGGCCAGTTTGCGGATTACCGGCGCGACAAATTCGTGGAAGGTGAAGATTGCCGAGGTGGGGAAGCCGGGCAGTATGACGACGGGCTTTTCGCGATCGGCGGCCAGGCAGATCGGCTTGCCCGGCTTGAGCGCCACGCCGTGTGCCACAATGCCCGGCTCGGAAAGCTCGCTGACGACCCGATAGGACAGATCGCCCGCACCCTTGCTGGTGCCGCCGGAGAGCAAGACGATGTCGGCCTCGGCCAGCGCGTGGTGGAGTTTTTCGCGCAGCAGGTCGAGGTCGTCGCGAACGATACCCAGCATCAGCGGCCGGCCGCCCAGTTCGCGCACGGCGTCGGCGAGGATTCGGGCGTTGGAGTCGTAGACCAGGCCGGGTCGCATCGGTTGGCCGGGCTGGATGATTTCGTCGCCGGTGGAGATGATGGCCACCAGGGGCTGCCGCCAAACGTCAACCCGATCGGCGCCGATAGCCGCCAGCACGCCCGTCTCCCGGCTGGAAAGCGTTTGCCCGCGATGCAGCACTGTTTCGCCGGCCGTGATGTCGGTTCCGGTAAACGAAACGCCGAAGCCGGGCGTGGAGGCCTTGCTGACCGTGAGCCGGCCGCCGTCGGACTCAGTATGCTCGACCATCACCACGGCGTCGGCACCGCGCGGCAGCATCCCGCCCGTGGCAATCTCGACCGCCGTGCCGGGCTGAACCTCCACGCTGGGCACCACGCCGGTTGCGAGCACTTCGGCAAGCAGCTTCAAACTGCGAGGCGCCTCCTCCCGCGCGCCGAACGTATCGCGGGCCCGAACCGCGTAGCCGTCGTAATTCGAGCGGTCGAACGAAGGCACGTTCACTCGGGCGACAACGTCCTCGGCCAACACGCGGCCGGCCGCTTCATCCAGCGGCACGGTTTCGGGCGATAGCGGCTTGAAGCTGATAGCCGCGCGGAACCGCCGCTCGGCCTCGTCCTGATCGATAACGTTGAGGAATTGTTCTTGCGTCATGGCATGGTCCATATAAAGCCGCGACCGTTGGTCGCGCTGGAACTGTCCGAAAACCTCGCGGGGTGCCACTGCTGGCTTGTCCAGCAGTGTCTTGGCAACGATTATACTCCGCACTGCTGGACGAGCCAGCAGTGGCACCCCACGTCACTCACCCCTCGTACAAATATACTTCGACTTCGGTGCCGGGTGGATAGCCTTCGCTGTCGGGCGGGACGAGGACGAAGCCATCGGCGCGGGTGGTGGAGGAGAGGACCGACGCGCCGCCGATCGCCAGCGGCTCGACGCGGCCTTCCACCAGCTTAACCCGCATGTAGTCGAGCCGGCCGACGGTCGAGACGATCTTTCGCCGAAGCGTGGCCCTCGCGCGGCGGTAAGGCCAATCGGCCGGTCGCCCACCGCAAAGTCGAATTGCCCTGCCCGCGAAAAAATCGTATCCACACAGGCACGAGACCGGGTTGCCCGGCAGCAGGAAGACGGGCCGATCGTCCAGCAGGCCCATGCCCATCGGACTGCTTGGCCGCATGGCGATGCCGTGGATCGGTAGCCGACCGTGCTCGGCCAGCAAGGCGGCGGCGTGATCTTCCTGGCCGACGCTCGATCCGCCGGAGACCAACACCAGGTCGGCGCCCTCCCGGTCGGCCTCGTCACGCATCGCCCGAAGTATGGCGTCGGGCTCGTCCGGTACGATCTCCTTGGTGATAGCCAGACCACCGTCGCGCGCGACCAGGGCGGCCAGCATGGGGCCGTTGGAGTCGGCGATTCGCGGCGGTTGCGGCATCGACCCGGCCGGCAGCAGTTCGTTGCCCGTCACGACAACGCGCACCCGCGGCCGCCGCACCACCGGCACTTCGGCCACTCCGATCGAGGATAGCACGCCCACGTCCTGAGGCCGCAGCCGCCGACCGGCCGGCAGCACGACGCTTCCGGCGGCAACGTCTTCACCGACGGGGCCCACGTGTTTGCCGGGCGAGACTTCGCCCTGGGCCACGATCCGATCGGCTTCGATCTCGACCAGTTCGACGGGCAGCACGGCGTCGGCGCCTTGGGGCATGGGAGCGCCGGTCATTATCCGGACGGCCCGACCCGGCCCGACCGTCTCCTCGAAAGGCTGGCCGGGCAGCGAGTGGCCGATCACTTCCAGCGTCAACGGGTTGTAGGCCGACGCGCCCTGGCTGTCGGCGGCGCGGAGGGCGAAGCCGTCCATCATCGAGCGGTCGAAGCCGGGTACGTCGACCGTGCTTGTCATCTCCCGGGCGAGCACCCGACCAGCCGCCTCGGCCAGCGGCAGCGCCTCCTCCGGCAGCCGGGCGACGTTTTCGTCCAGCCACTTTAGCGCATCGGCGACTGTCGTCCGCCGGGCGAAGCCCCGCATCCGCACGTCACGCTCGGGTTGGGAAGATTCGGTCATGCGTGGGTCGTCCAGTGCCTATGCTGGAACTTGTGAAAGAACTTGGTTTCCGAATGTGACGCTGCCACCCACGTATATCCGAGCAGCGATCTCCTCATCCAGGCTGCCGGTTATGGCTCGAGCGAGTTGTCGAGGTGGATGTTGTCGAGGTGGACGAGCGTCTTTTCGCTGCCGGGGCAGGTAAACCCGAGCCAGGTGGTTTTGGTGATCTTGTCGCTGCCGGTTGGCATCTTCAAAAAGGCCTTGGGCGGCTGGCCGGGTAGGGTGACCGTTAGGTCCCACGTTTGTGTTGCCCGTTTGCCGTTGCCGGACTTTAGCTCGAAATGGACCCATTTGTCAATGGGCAACTTGAGCAGTTCGTGGCCGGCCACTCGCAACGCACCGTTGGCGATATCGAAACTCGGACCGGTATGGAAATAGGGCGTGCCGGGATACTCACGCCACTGATGTGAGAGCCGGGCGCCCTTGCCGACGCGCAGATCGAAGACCATGCTGGTTACGCCTTCGACGTGGCCCGGCCAATAGTAAAAGTGCGGATTGAAGCCGTGCTTCAGACCCGGCGCGTCGGTGATTCGCAGGCTCCGCTTGCTTCGGCAGGCGACATCGTCGACCACCTCAATGGCGTCGCCTTGGTTTTCGACGAAGCAGATTGCGCCCAGGGGCTTTCCGGCCGTGCCGAGGGGCGCGCGTTCAAAGTCGTCGATGAACGTCCGCGGCCGGATCAGTTGGGTCGCATCGGGCGGCTGACAGGGCCGTGCCGCTTCCTGCTTCCAGGCCTCGGAGCCGTAAACGCCCGCCTGCGTGAGATCGAACGGTTTGAAGCCCAGTTTAAGGGCCGGCGAGCCGGGCTTCAGTCGGTAGTCGCGATTCTCCGGCGCGACAAACAGCGGGTCGGCCACGATCGAGCCTGCATCGCGACCGCTGGCCTGCCACTGCTGGAAGTCCTTTCCCCGGAAATCTAACGGTTTTCCCGACGGTTCCCAATAAAGGTTATTTTTGAACGCGACGAAGTTTTGGAGCTTTCTGGAACCTGCCAGCAGCCGATCCCCACTGCCGTAAAAGATGTTCTTTTCGAGTGTGACCCCCAGATGTTTGTCTCGCTCGGGGTAGTAGATGCAGAAGAGGGTCTGGCCGTTGCGTCCGGCGATGAAGATGTTATTGCGGACAACGTTGGCCCGACCGCTGCCGAACTTGTAGCCGCCGTCGCGGACGTTGTAGACGACGTTATTCTCCATGATCATGTCGGTCGTGCTGTTGTCGTTGTACAGCCCGGTCATGCTCGACGAGCCGGAACCGTCGATATCGTGGATCAGGTTTCCTCGGAGCACGGTGCCGGGCGCTTCGCCCAGGGTGTAGATTCCACCCATATCGGCCAGCAGGCCGCCCAAGTGATGGATCCGGTTGTCCTCGACCAGATTCCGCACGGAGGGCACCTTCCCATAACCCCAGCGCCAACCGAGCGAAACGCCCGTGTAGCCGAACTCGGCGATATCGTTATGCGTTATCCGGTTATCGCCGCCATGGGCGACGAACACACCGATGGCCCCGAGCCAGATTCGTCCGCCGCCGCGGATAATGTTGTTGTCGATCTCGATATGGCTGGTCAGATTTCCGGGCGCGTTCGCTTGTTGGAGGTCGGTTTGCCCCACTCTCACGCCGCCGGCGCCCAGGTCGCCCAGGAAGCAGCGTTTCACGGAACAGTTGCGGCAGTCGTCGCGGAACCAGATCCCGTAAGTGCCGATATGCTCGATCCGGCAGTCATCGAGGACGATATTCCGCGCGTGGTCGACCATGACAACGGCCGGAATTTTGGAGGCGGCCTGGTTATTGCTGCAACTCTCGCGCGGCAAAACATATTGGGCGTGTTGGAAGGTCAGCCCGCTGAGCGTGATGTTCTCGATCCGGTTGCTGTCGCCCGGCTTGCCTTCAAAAGCGACGAACTGGTCGATGGTCGCGGCAACCGCCTCGGTCTTGTTGATGTCCTGGCCGGGCAGGGGGCGGTAGAGGAGCGTGCCGTCGCCTCCCAGGCACCACTCGCCCGGCGCGTCAAGTGCGCTGCGGTAGCCCTCCAGGTAGTAAGCTTCATCCGGCTTGAAGTGGAAGAAGGAGACGAAGTAAGGCCCGGTCAGCCGAACCAGGTTGGTCTCCTTGTCGATTGAAGCAATGTGATGACGCGACACCTCCCAACTGTGTACGGCGACCAGTGTCACCGAGGCCAATTCCTCTGGCGACATCCGCAACAGCGGCTCGATATCCTGGTGCAGGGCGACGAACGCCGTTCTGTCCAATTTCTTGCGTTGCTTCTCGGGCACGTCCACGACCGTACTGGCCTTGCCGGCCGTTCTCATAAGTTGGCGATTCGGCGTGCGTGCTCGGGTTGCCCGGCTACCGTTGACGAAGAGTTGCTCGAACTTCCATTTGCCGTTGGCCACCTCGGGGATTGTGACGGCCCACAGCCCGTCGCCAACCGGTTTGAACTCGGGCAGCTTTCGGCCGCCGCTGAAGACGGGCTTCTCGCCAGGCCAAGCGGCATAAGTAGTGCCGGAGTCGGCCGGCTCGAAGACGATCGGCTCGGTGAGCTGATAGCGTCCCCCACGCACGAGCACCCGCACTCGCTCGACCGGACCTTTC
The DNA here is from genome assembly GCA_964505115.1 of uncultured Planctomycetaceae bacterium. GTDB lineage: Bacteria > Planctomycetota > Planctomycetia > Pirellulales > Thermoguttaceae > CAZDHN01. Next base: position 8,299 of record CAZDHN010000073.1, on the reverse strand, counting down.
TCGCGCAGCGTCCGGGCGGCATCGCGTGCGCGCCGCAGCGACGCGAACGGCCGCGCTTCCGTGCCGGGGTTATCGTCGGACCCGTCGCCGGCGACGACGAAGCCGGGCGGCTCCGCGCAGATGGCGACACGGCCACACATCGCGGTGGCAACGACGAGTATGGCAACCAGCAGCGGCAGACGCAAATGCATTGTCATTATATTTTCTCCGACAACGGTTTAGCTCCGGCGACCACGCCGGGTGGAGCGGATCGTTCTTTGTTACCCGGCGTGGCCACCGGGGCTACATGCCGATAGCTTGCGGCAACTGGCTGCGTCGGGTGGGAAACGGGGGCGTGGCGACGGACCCATTGTACCCCGAATCCGACAAGCGTGGCTACGGTCGCCATGCAGGTCACGAATTTAGACGATGGACCATGTGGCTACCCCTCTAGCGTATGTGGCGGGTCGGTGTCACGCGACTTGAGAATGGGCCCGTTTGATGGTAGAGTTGATGGTCTATGGCTAATCAGACACCAATTGGGATAGACCTGGGGACCACCAACTCGGCAGTGGCTTGGGTCGACGCGTCCGGCCGCTCGGCCATGGTCACCAATGCCGAAGGCGACTTGCTGACGCCCAGCGTCGTGCTCTTCGACGAATCGGAAGTGATCATCGGCAAGGACGCCCGAAGCGCCACCGCGGCCGCCCCGGAAAAGGTGGCCGAGTTGGTCAAACGCTACATGGGCGAACCGGTCTACGGCCGGTCGATTCACGGCGAATATCTACCCCCCTCGGTGATTCAAGCCTGCATCCTGCGAAAGCTCAAGACCGACATTTTCAAATCGCTGGGGCACGAAGCCCAGGTGGTAATCACGGTGCCGGCCTATTTCGACGAGCCGCGGCGCCAGGCGACCGTCGACGCCGGCGAGATGGCCGGCCTCAACGTGCTGGACATCGTCAACGAGCCGACGGCCGCCGCGCTGGCCTTTGGCGAGGTGCTCGGATACCTCTCGCCGATCAGCACTCCCCGCCAGGGAATGACCGTGCTGGTTTACGATCTGGGTGGCGGCACGTTCGACGTCACGCTTTTGCGATTGGAATCGGGCGATATCCGCATGCTGGCCACCGACGGCGACGTCCAACTCGGCGGTCACGATTGGGACAAACGGCTGGTCGATCATCTGTCCGAAGCCTTTAAGAAAATGCACGGTATCGATCCCCGCGAGGATCCGGCCTCGCTGGCACGGCTTTTCAACGTGGTCATCGAGACCAAGCACACGCTGAGTGCTCGCAGCCGGACGAATGTTCGTGTCGACCACGCGGGCAAGGCGATGGAACTCCAGCTTACGCGGCAGCAGTTCGAGGAGATGAGCGGCGACCTGTTGGAACGGACCGCCTATACGGCCCGCCAGGTTGTGTCCGAGGCCGGTCTGGAGTGGACGCACATCTCGCGCATATTGCTGGTGGGCGGTTCCAGTCGGATGCCCATGGTCGCCCAGATGTTGCAGCAGCTAACCGGGATCGTCCCCGACCGGACGGTCAACCCGGACGAGGCGGTGGCTCGTGGCGCGGCGATCTACGCGAGTTACCTGCTGCAAAAGCAGACACAAGGAGTTCCGGAACCCAGCTTCCAGGTAACGAACGTCAACGCGCACAGCCTGGGCGTGGAGGGGATCGATCCGTCGACGATGCGGAAGGCCAACTTCGTGCTGATTCCGCGCAACACGCAGTTGCCCGCCCGCTTTACCGAAAAGTTCATCACCAAGTCGGAAGGCCAGCAGTCGATTGTCGTGCAGATCTTGCAGGGCGAGAGTTCGCTGCCGGGCGAGTGCGCGGCGATTGGGCGGACCGTGATCCGGGGGTTGCCTCTGGGGTTACCCAAGGGTTGGCCAGTGGAAGTCACCTTCGAGTACGGGGCCAACGGGCGGCTGAACGTTCGAGCGGCCGTGCAGGGAACGCATCGCGAGGTGCGGCTCGAACTGGAGCGTGACTCGCGATTATCGGGTGAAGGGATGGACCAATGGCGGCAGGCCGTTTCGGCGGCGACCGGCTTCGGCGCGTTTCAGATGGCCGCCCAACAGCAAGCCAACCAGCCCATACCCGTTCAACAAACCGCCCAGCCACAAGCCGCCGCACAGCAACAAGCCGCCACACAGCAACAGGCCGCCGCACAGCAACAGGCCGCCGCACAAACGGGTGCCGCGCAGCCGCCGCCGGCAACGGGCGGGCATCAGGGCGGACCACCCCCAATTCCCCAGGCGGAGACCGCGCCGGCGGAACCCGTCAACGGGCAGGCCGCGGCCGCGGCGCGGAACAGAACCCGCCGTTTGGTCGTAATGGTGGTCGGCTACGCTTCCTCGGCGGTTGCCGGTCTGACGGTGGGCTATCTCGTGCTACACTTCCTGCGGCCCGACTCTTTCCCGTTGCCCTGGTAGGGGGTGGAAAAGGAACCGGTAGACAAGACGCCGCGTAAACGCCAAAATCAATCAATAGTAACTTTCCCGTAAACAGAAGCTTCACAATGAGCACGGAAACAGCCGTTGGCATTGATTTGGGCACCACGTTCTCCGTGGTGGCACGGCTGGACGAGACCGGCAACCCGGTCACGCTGGTCAACTCGGAGGGAGATCGGGTAACGCCCAGCGTGGTGCTTTTCGACGCCGAGGATGTCGTTATCGGCAAAGAAGCGCTGAAGGCCATGGCTACCGAAGCCGGCAACGTGGCCGAGTGCTCAAAACGCGACATGGGACACCGCGTATTCCACAAAGTGTTCGGTGGCAAGCAATATCCACCCGAGGTGATCGAGGCCTGGATTCTCAACAGGCTTCGCGCCGACGCCGCCGCTCAGATCGGACACTTCGACAAGTGCGTCATCACCGTGCCGGCCTACTTCGACGAGGTGCGGCGCAAGGCGACCCAGGACGCCGGCTACATGGCCGGGCTGCGGGTGCTCGACATCATCAACGAGCCGACCGCCGCGGCCGTTGCCTTCGGGTATCAGAAGGGCATGCTCGGTAAGCAGGAGGAAGGCGGCGAGCCGAAGCGGATTCTCGTTTACGACCTGGGTGGCGGCACCTTCGACGTGAGTGTAACGGAGATACGCGGCAGCGAATTCGTGGCCCTGGCAACCGACGGCGACGTGCAACTCGGCGGATACGACTGGGACCAGCGACTGGTGGATCTGGTGGCCGAAAAGTTCATTCGCGAGCATTACGTCGATCCCCGCGAGGACCCCAGCACGGCGGGCAAGTTGTGGCGCGAGTGCGAAGACGCCAAGCGAACCCTTTCGGCCAGAAGCAAGGCTTCGGTGGGCTGCGACTATCGGGGGTTCTCCTCCCGAGTGGAGATTAGCCGAAAACAGTTCGAAGAAGCCACCCAGGACCTGCTGGATCGCACCCGCTTCACGGCCACTCAAACCCTGAAGGCGGCCGGTTTGAACTGGGACCAGATCGACCGCATCTTGCTGGTGGGCGGTTCCACGCGAATGCCCATGGTCCGCGAGATGCTTCGCCAGCTTTCCGGCAAGGAGCCCGACGCCTCGGTGGCGGCCGACGAAGCGGTGGCTCACGGCGCCGCCTTGCGTGCGGGAATGCTTCTGGCCAAGATGGCGGGCCAGCCGACGGCGTTCAGCATTAAGAACGTCAACTCGCACAGTCTGGGCGTGGTGGGCACCGACCCACTGACAAACCGCAAGCGCAACGGGATCCTCATCCCGCGCAACACCCCACTACCGGTGACGGCCAAGCGGACCTTCAAGACGCAGAAGGCCAATCAGAAGTCCATCCTGGTGGAGATTGTCGAGGGCGAGAGCCCCTCGGCCGAAGACTGCACCTCGATCGGCCGCTGCTCGGTGCGCAGCCTGCCGCCGAATCTGCCCGAGCAATCGCCCGTCGACGTACTCTTCCACTACGCCCCCAACGGCCGGTTGAAGGTCCGCGTCAGCGTACCCAACACCGACAGCAACGTTGAGACCGAGTTCACTCGGGAGAACAGCCTCAGCAAAGAGCACCTCGACGGTTGGCGCAACTACATCAGCCAGATGCCACCGACGGACTATGCCTAAGAGCCGTATCCCTTCCTCGCACAGCGCGGAGTGCGATTTGCGCCCCCAAACCGCCCGGTTTTTCCCTCTTGCCTCGTTTCGCCTGCTCGCGTACAATCCGCGCGCCATGGACGATGCCAGGAAGCAGAGCGGTCCGGTGATTCTTGAGTCTAACGACGCGACTTCCGCGCAATCCGGGCGGATGTTCGCAACGCCCATCTGGGCGTGGCTGCTGCTGGCCTTGGGATGCCTGGCACTGGCGATTCGGGTCTGGGTGGTTCTGTTTGCGGCCGCCGAACCGAGCGGAACGCCGGCAAACGAGGCGGCCCGAATCGCCGAGAACCTGCTGGCCGGACGGGGGTTCTCGCTCGACGTGCTGGGCGCCGGGGGGCTTATACCACGCAGGGCCATAAACCGCGATTTTACCGCCATTATACTACGGGACGAAACCGCAATATTCGACCGTGCCGAGTATACGTCGCGCCAAGCACCATTTTATCCGATGCTCTTGGCGACCGCTTACCGGCTGTTCGGTGTCGGCACGCCGGAGGCCTTGCTGGCGATTGGTTTGCTCCAGTGCGTGGTGGGCACGGCCGTGGTGCTGGCCGTCGTTTGGCTGAGTTGGTCGTTGGTTCCCGACCGGCCGGGCATCGGTTGGGCGGCCGGTCTGATCGCGGCCCTCTACCCGACCCACCTGCTGATGGTGACCCGGCTTCAGCCCATGCTTTGGGCCGCGCTGCTGCTGACGCTTCTTCTGGCCACGGTCGTATCTGCCCGATGGCGAGCAACCCGGGCCCGGGCCGTTCTGGCCGGATCGCTGGCCGGCATGCTGCTGCTGGTCGAGCCCGTTTTGGTGCTGGCCCTGCCCGTGTGTGGCCTGGTGTTTTGGCTTTCCGAGAGTCGGGCGGACCGGTCTGGCCAGCTTCCGCTTCGCCGGCCCCCGCTTCGCCAACTGGTGCTGATGGCCGGCATTTGCGCGGTGATCGTCACTCCGTGGACGGTTCGCAACTGCCTGGTCCACGGGCGGGTTGTGCCGATCAAGTCGACACTTGGATACGCATTCTGGCAAGGCAACAATCCGGTTAGTTGGGGCACCGCCACAATCCCGCCCGCGGCGGCCGAACTCTTGCGGCACCGCCAAGACGGAAAGCTGATCGACGCGAACCGGCCGGGCGGAAAAGATACGCTCCGCGTCGACGACCTGCTGTTGGGGCCGGACGACTACGGCGAACTGGCCGCCTTGAGCGAGCCCGGGCGGAGCCGACTGTTGGGTGCTCGGGCGTGGCGGTTTGTCCGCGCCGAGCCGGGCCAATACGCCCAACTCTGCCTGCGCCGCTTGCGATACTTTCTGCTGTTCGACGAAACCGATCCCGCCACGGCCGATCGGCTTTCCCGAGTCAGTTCGGTCGCCTGGTTGGTATTGGTGTTCGTGGGGTTGTTGATTTGCGGCGATCGGCGGCGCGAACTGTGGCCGACCTGGGCCATCTTTGCCGTGGTGGCCTTGTTCCACGCGCTGGTTATTGTCTCGCCCTGGTCGCGATTTGCGCTTGAGCCGATGACCTTCATTTGGGCGGCCTGGGCGATCGGGCCGATCGCGGCCTGGCGCCGGCCGATCAAGGTCTATCGTCCCGGCCAACGCGCCCGAGAATCCTCCGGCCGGGACCACGCACTGAAGGGTCCGCATTACCGGCTGCCGCGTCGGGTGGGCGCCCGATGAATCGGTCGCTCATCGCGTGTTGCTCTGTCACAACATGGCCACTGGCTCGGGGTTCGATGCCGGCCGTTGTTCTTCTGTCGTAAGTTGTTGACTGGACAGCGATTGCGTCTAGCAACCCCCCCCGCCACGGCCAGCCGGCCGTTTTCGGCATCCGGTTTGCTTCCCAATCAACCACGATTTGACTACTACAAGTACGATCGGCAGCGGGAGAGCCTTGGTCCCCTCGGGCTCTCCCGCCCGCCGGCCGTTACACGGAAGACCAACTGGCCATGCAAGCTCGCGAACTAATCGAATTGGCCGCCATCGTCTCGGCGAACGGGCCGGTGCTTATCAGCGGCGGAGCGCAAATTCCCACCAACAGCGTCGAGGAGTACTGGAGCGCCTCGAAGTGCCGGCTGGATCGCTGGGGTCGCAGCCTGAAAAGCCTCTCGGACCCGACCAAGGATAGTCTGGGCCCGCACCGCTCGCGCTGGCCCTTCTTCCAAAGCGTACTCGAAGAAATCTTAATCACCGAGGTGCTAACCCGCGTTTGGGCTGCCGTGATGTGTGCTCACGATCGGCATCGCGGCACCGAACTGGTCGAGCCGGTAGTCCGCAGCGTGTTGCTCGGGCACCAGGAAGCTCGGCATCGGGTATTGACGCTCTTGGTTAACGGCTCGGCTATCGAGGCGGAAGACGGCCTGAAACTCAACCGCCTCAGGCGCCGGACCGAACGTTGGACGGACATGCTGGTCGGCTACCTGGCCAATCAATATGAAGTTGACGAATTCGCCGTCGAACCGGAGCGAGCCAAGGATTTCGCCGAGGACCTAAGTTATCAGAGCCAACTCAAAGGCGGCCAACATGCCTGGCCGTTGGTGCTGAGTTCGCTGAGGGCCGCCTTCCGCGCCGGGCTCTGCCCGGTCAGCCCGAACGCCGATCTGAACGCCCGGATCGCCACCAGCATCGTCTCCTGCTTCCAGCCGGATCAGTTCGACTCGACGGGCGTTTTCCGTTCGATCTGGCTTACGCGGCTGACCAACGTCACGAGCGACACGCAGGGGATGCTCGACGAACTTCTCTCGCTCGAGGAACACCCGGCCACCGCGGCCGAGAACGCCCTGCTACAGCGTCTGGCCGCCCGGCCTCCGCAGACCGACGCATAGGTTTCGTACTCATCACGCGGGTGCCACTGCTGGCTTGTCCAGCAGTGCGAGGTTCAGAAGACGCCACGCACACTGCCGGGCAAGCCGGCAGTGGCACCCGAGTACAACCTGCTCAGCCTTCCAGCGACCATCGTGCCTGCCGCAGTACGGAGCCCTTGGGCTGGGCCATCTTTTCGTACCAGACGGTCAACAGAGAGCCGTCGGCGAGTTGCACTGTCGACGGGTAGCCCAAGTCGCCGGTAATGCCGTCGCCGGAGACGATCATCGGTTCGGACCAGCTTTTGCCGTTGTCGCTGCTGAGGCGAGCCTGGTTCCCCAGCGGCTTGCGGCGATGCCCGTAGGTCATCAGCAGGCGATCGTCCTTCAGCCGCAACAAGTGCGAGGGCAACCCCCACACGCCGATCGATTTTGGCGCTGCCCAGGTCTTGCCGCCGTCGGCCGATTCGCTTTGCAGCGTCTCGCCGGCGTTGTTCTTGTTGTGGTTGCGGATTTGGACAATGATTCGACCGTCGGCCGCTTCCACGGCGTGCAGTTCGTGATAGTTCTTATGGTTGTCGCCTTCGCGCACGGGAATTTCGGCCAGCCAGCGCCAGGTCTGGCCGTCGTCGGCCGACTCGCACACGCCAACCCGGTTCCCTTCGCGCCAGAGGTCCTTGCCCGCGTAGAGCAGGCGGCCGTCGGCAAGCTGGATGGGTCCGTGTGGGCTGTTGACCAGGCTATCGTATCTTCCCGACCAGGTGACGCCTCCGTCGGTCGAACGGACCATCCAGACGCCCAGGACGGCTTTGCGCTGTTCAGGCGTGAGCCGATTGTGGGCGGAGAGCCAGCGCTGGAGTTTCTCTTCCGGCCAGGCGCCCTTCTCGGTGGGCTTCTTCTTCAGCACTTTATCGAGGTTGTACGACTGGTATGCCAGCGAGGTGAAGGTGGTGACGAGGATCGAGCCCTTGGCCGTCTCCAGCACGCCGGCGTCGCGGTCGTCGATGCCGCTATCCATCAGCACGCAGGGCCAGCTCCAGGTTTGGCCGTCGTCTTTGGAGCGGATCAACTCGACCCGGCCGAAGGGGCAAACGTGCGCTTCGCGCCCGCCGGAGCAGACGGCCAGCAACTCGCCGTTTGCGCGTCGGGCGACCGTGGGCCAGCCGTGATAGAGGTTCGGTTGCCGGGTGATGACGGTCGTGTCGCGTATCGTGGCCTTTGGCGCCGCGGCCAAAACCGGCCGGCCGACCGCGAACACGGCACCAGCGGCCGCCGCGCCGCCTCGGGCAAGCATCTGTCGACGATTAATGAACTGCGTCATGGTGGGCTCCTTTGAGTGAGGGTGGGACTGGGCGGTCGTGTCAAAACGTGCTTGTGCCGTTGAACTAGTGCCGCAAATCACAATTGAGGGTACACCAAGAGGTCGCTTTGGCTAAAT
>CAZDHN010000072.1:0-14330 GCA_964505115.1 uncultured Planctomycetaceae bacterium | reverse complement strand
TTACGGCCAATTGCCAACTCGCCGCTTGATTCCCACGATGCGAAAACGCTCCCCACGGATGTATTGGCGAAGAACATCGACGGCATCGCCTTGGCGCACGCCCTGGAAGAGCATTATGCGGGCTGAGACGGCGATGACCTTGTTTAGGCTGTTGGGTGGATTGAAAGTACCATTGAGGTAGCCAGTGATCTTCTGACGACAGCAATTTTTCAGGCTACCCAGTTCGGTCGGGTTGTCCGGAAGGACGGACGACCTTTGAGGCTCTTCTATTTTCGTTCTTAAAGCTTTTCTGGGGCCACTGGTCTTGGACGGGGCCAAGTTCATGTAGAGAAGATCAAGAAGTTCTTGTTTCGACATGTAGTGCCGTTTCGGATCGTTCAGCCAATCGATGTAGGCGACGACATCCTGGACGGTTCGCTTTCGATAGGTGACCAGCGGCAGGGGCCGGTCGAGGAGCATCTGGCGACCTCGGCATAACGGGAGCCGAAGTCCTTGGTCGGGGTGCGGGTAGATCTCCAGGTCGGCCAGGGTCTTCATGCCCGCTGCTTTGGCTCGCTTAGCCAGTGCGGGATGTTGCTGGTCGAGATTCTGGAGGGCTCGGCGCAGGGTGCCACGCACATTGATGAGGTCAAGCGGGCCGTTGAAAACCAAGAGGTAGTGCATGCCTTCGATGTCATCCCTGGCGACCTGATAATGCCAACCATTTCCATTGAGCCGGCCGAGCAGAAGCTCGGCCTGCTCCAAAAACACTTCTCGATCCCGACCATGAAAGTCGTGGTCGAGGGCGACAACACGGGTCTTGGGGCCGCCCTTGATGCCGATGATTTCCCTCTGGTTGAGATGGCGGCGTATGATGTCGGTCGAAAGGAGGCCTCGTTGCCAATACTCGTAGGCGTTCTCATAGGCATTTCTTGTTTGCCAACTCTCCTTCTCGAAATCCCAGACAATGTAGCTGTCCCTCCTGGCCGACTCGAAAACAATGTCTTCGTAGGCCATGTATGCCAGGGTTCGAGGTTGAAATCGGCCTGGTTCGGTCTGGCTGATGTGGAAAAGGGGGACTTCGGTGTCGATCACCAAGGCAAAGTCGTCGTCGGCATAGTAGGTGTTGTCGCCACCGGCCAGGGCGAAGAATGGGTTGGTCGGATCTTGTGGCGATGTTTTGATCCAACGAGCAACCGGTTCCTCGCCCGGCTTCAGTCTTCTACTTCGTTTGAGCCACTGACCTTTCGACGCCAGACTATCCGGAACGCTGGTCCAGGTCTGGAATGTTGGGATTTTCGTTGTCGAGGCTACTATTATATTTGTGCAAGTGGTCATACGTTTGTTTCATGCCCCAGTCAGCGTGCCGCTGACTGGGGCTTACCTTTTCGGTAATAAAATTTATTCAGCATCCTCATGGTTCAAGTCGATCAGCCCGCTTGCGTGAGCCAAATTGAGCAAGGCAACAAGGGCCTGGGCCGTGGCGGCGTCCACGGCCCAGGCAATCACCTTGCCATCGAGATCAAGAACTTCTACCAGCGGGGCACTTCGGCGGGCGGTGTATGCATCAAGCTCGTGCGTCATCTTCGATCCTCTTGAATCCTGCTTCTTTGAGCAGGGCGACAACCTTGCTCCTGTTCCACGCCCAGTTGTAGACTTCTTGGCGCTCGATGCCCCAACGCCGTTGAACATAACCCTCATCAAAAGCCTTCTGACTTGGTTTACCGTGTTGTGTCCGCAGGCCCATCTTCTTCAATGTCTTTCCGACTTTGTGGGATGTGATCCCGAACAATCTGCCAATCTCTCGCATCGTCCAAAATTCTTTATGTGTCACTACTGTTTCTCCTTTCTCCGGGGCGGTCGCCCGGCTGAATTAGTGTGGTTGAGTTGCGTGGCGATGTGGTCAACGTCTTGCTTGGTAAAGACTCTTCTTCCGGCAAGTCGAAATGTTTCGCTTGCTCGGCCACGTTGGATCAAATAGGTGATCCGGTGCTGGGGCACATCAAGTTGTCTGGCGACTTCGCCAATTGTGTAGAGTGTTTCTGTTTGCATGGTTACCTCCAAATGTATGTATGCGTGGACTTGTATTTCTCAGCAGTAAAAGAGTATGGTTGTGAAAATTATTCTGCGGCCTATTGCTTCTCTTCCGACAACCACTCCCCGATCACGAGGTCGAATCGGAAGGAAAGTATTGAATGATGCTGGGTGTGTTTCTCTCCCAGACGAGAAGGTAGTAGCGACCGTACCACTTCCGCACATCCCAGATCGACAGGTGCGTGATGCTCCAGCCCCACTCCGCATACTGTGCCAGTCGAACGGGAGTCAAGGCGTTGAACACTTTATGACTTACAAAGTAGATCACTCGATGCGTGGCGAGTTGGAGGCAGCCTTCCAGGCAGGGCACCACCAAGTTGTTGCCGTTGGCTACGTCTCGAAACGGCGGGTTGCTGAGGATGGTCCTGGGCCGGGGTCCAGCGTAGTCGAAAAAGTCCCGACCCCTGCGAATCTCACACCAGTCCTTGCGGACGTGCTGGGGAAGGTTGCGGTAGAAGTTGCCGTCGCCGCAGAAGGGCTCCAGGACAAGCTCTCCCTTCGACCAGTCGAACAGGGCTATAATTCTTTTGCAGATGTCCTCTGGCGTCTGGTCCCAGTCGGCTTCGTGGTCAGGTGGATTGTCGTCACCGTTATGTTCTTCCCTTTGTCCTTGTTGGCGTGCTGCTGTTGTGGCGTCAATGATCTTGCCGTCGAAAGACGGCGGCAGTTCCTTGATGGCCTTCCGGGCGGCCTCCACTTCCTTGGTGGTATTGGCGACGATGCGGGCGTACTTCCGAGGGCGCAACTTTCCGTCCTTGCCCCTCGTTTTCGCCAACTTGTCAATTTGACAAGTACGTTCGAGTTGCGCCCGAACGTCGGCCACGGTGTTCTTGGAAATCCCACCAACCACCTCGGCAAGGGTGTTGTCGGCGATAGCCGGGTCGGCCAGCAGGTACGCCTCGATTAGAGAACGCTTTTGCTTGCGATTGAGGTGGCGGCGTTGGCAGTTGAGCCGCAGAGCCAGTTCGTATTTCTCGGCTTCGTTCGCAAAATGCCTGACAATCCTCGGGCAGGTAGTGCCCAACTCATCGCACGCCCGTTGCCGATGGCGACCGTCGATCAGGCCCCCTTTGTCGTCTTCGATCACCGGATCTTGGACGCCGATCTCGGCGATGGACTGTCTCAACGACTCGTAGGCGACGGGGGTGAGCGGGGGAAGGAGATCGCTGTAGATCTTCGGTCTTGTATTGTTGGTAGCCCGGATCATTTATTGTCCTCCGGGCTACGAGTGCCAGCAGCTTTGTCCAGGCGAGCTTTGGCTTCATCGAGCTTGATCTGCCGCTTCTCGAATTGCTGTCGATATCGATGTGCCGCTGTGATGGTCAGCTTGGCGGGCGGGGGCGTCAGCACGTACTCAATGCCAGAGTAATGGCCATCACCGTCTCTCTTGCGGCTCAACCGCAACCAGCCAAGGTCTCGAAGCTCGGTCATAAGACGGTGGATCGTTCGAGCGTCCACGCCACACACGTCGGCTACGCCCTCGACAGTCCAGGTGGCCGAGAGCCCGCTTGCTCGAATACAACGCAACTCGGCGTGGCGTTCGTCGTCAGGCAGTTGGTCCGGGCAGGACCAACTGCCATGGCGGGATGCATGGTGGAGAAGTGCCAGCCAAAGCTGGAGGCATCTGGGCGAGACTAGATCAAACCCAGCGGTGCCGGGACCGGGGAGCAGCAGCTTAACCAGACCATCGGATAATTTTGTCCGATGGTCGGGCTGGTGACCGTGGGTTTCTTCCGGAAGGTCGGCCAGCCGCAGATGCGGAGCCGATTTTGCCCGAGGATCGGGCGAAGGTCTGGAGGTCATTGGGCTACATCCAACAAAAAAAGGACGCTCGGCCCATACCACCGTTGCCAACGCCCTGACCAACCAGCTAGTGGCGGCTAGGAGCGTATGCTGTCAGCGGTAGATGTGGGCCGAGCGTCCAAGTATTTGCTGGTAAGTTGCCCAGCGTCGGTAGGAGACGCTCCAGAGTACAAGTGTTTGTATCGCTTCTATTATTTTAGCACTTTTCGTCGTGGTTGTAAAGCGGCTTCAGGAGTCCGATCAACTTGTCTAAGAGACGAGTTCGACCCATCGGACAGATTTGTCCGATGGCTTGGCTGAAGGTCGGACGGTCGGTGGATCGGGGGTGAGGAGTCTCAACGGCTTCCATCGGGATCACAACCGAGGGATCGGATGAGAGCCTGGAGGTCGTTATGGACCCGAGAAGCGGAAGACTGATGGTTGGGCTTGCCAAGACCAAGAGTTCGGATACAATGATTGGAGGTACACACGCCTCGATTTGACAGAGCGCCACCAACCTGTACTGGGCACCATCCAGCACGTACTAGGGCGTTCGTCCGCACCGCTACCGGTGCGGAACGAGCGCCTTTTTTCGTGGATGTTGTCCGATGAAACCAACAAATTTCTCGCCCGAGTCTCGGGCTGTCGAGGCTCCCGACCTGCATGTTGATGTGCTCCTGCAAAGTATCCTTGTGCTCGGCCAGCGGCTTGCGGCTCTGGAAGAGAAGGTCAGCGACATTCATCAGGTCGTGCTGTCTCAACGTGTCGAGAAGGAATGGTACACGACCACCGAACTGGCCGAGGCCATGGGCAAGAGCCAATACACGATCCAGGAGCGATGGTGCAACGATGGCCGGATCGAATGTGAAAAAGACCCGGAATCCGGCAAGTGGCGGATTCCGGGTCAAGAGTTTCGGCGGCTGGTTGGTGGAGGGGCGTTTAAGCCTCGGAAAAAGTAATCAGAACGGCAACTTCTCCATCCACTTCTGCTCGTCCTGTGGGAACAGATGCTGGTAGAGTCGCATCATCTCGTCGGTCGTATGCCCCATCCATTTGGCAATGACGTTCATCGGTATCCCCGCCCTCGTGCAGATCGCTCCAAACGAATGCCGCAGGACATGAAAGCCTCGGATGACTTCCCATTTGCTGCCCGCAAGAGTTTTCTTGAAGTGATGATGAGCCTCCTCGGGCGATAGCGTCTCGAATTGGCTCTTTACTTTTCTGTGGGGCATCTTCAACGGAGGGGCGATGGCGAATTGTCCCCCAGGATGGTCCTTGAACCAAGCCTGCATCACCTTTTTCAGTTCCAGGTGCATTGGCACATCACGGGTCGTTGCCGCCCGGTCCTTTCGGCGTTTCCGTTCACGAATGATAACTAGGCCGTCATCGAAATTGAAATCATCAATCATCGACCGACACATTTCGCTGCGCCGCAGTCCAGTGTATGCGGTCAAGGCAAACATCGGGTGGATAAAAGTGTGGGTAGCGTGCTTCTGGACGTGCTCCAGTAACTTCTTGACCTGTGTCTCGTCCAGGAACACGTATTTCCACAGTTCCTTTTGCTGCTTATCGGAGAGGCCGCCTCGGGCAATCCGCCGCTCGATTTCCTGCCACGTCATAAACCGCTCTGTTTCCTCGGGCTTCGGGAGCTTAACTGCCCATTTCCTAGGTCGATGCGGATCTTTGATCGGGCAAAGTCGATCCACATGCCCCCGCTGCCGAGCCCAATCCCAGATTTGCATGAATGTCGTGAGTTCCTTCTTGATCGTTGTGCCCGACACCTTTCCTCCGTATCGATTGCCTTCTTTTCCTCGCTTGCTTACATAGCCTTGCATTGTTTCGAGGGTCAGTGAGGCAAACTCTGCGTCGTCCCCGAGAATACGTTTAAGATGATTGATGTGTTTGCTTTCCCCATTCAGGGTTGTTTCAGCTTTGTCCAATTGATCCGGGGAGTAGGCACCGCAGACTTCCTCTAGTGTGATGCTGTCTCTTCTTACGGCTGCCGGTTTTACCTTCAGCTTTCCGTCAGACAGAATCCAAACACCTGGGTCAGCCCCTTCTGGGATCTCGATGCGACCATGCTTTAACAGACGAATCGTACTCTCAACCCGAGCTTCAATCTCTTTCGCCTCTGTCTGGCTGGCCGTTTCGCATGACTTCCGATATTGCTTCCCCGTCCACCGAAACATGACAAGCCAATTGCCCGTGCGGCTGTCTTTGTGTAGGCTGGCCATTACAACTCTCCGTATTGAAGTCGATATGTCGCTTCAACGAGAATAGCAGAATGCCGAGCAATCGAGAACAGCGCCGTGTAACAATGGTGTAACACTTTTACCAACTTCGGTGCCATGGCAAAGACGTTGCACGGGCACCGCAATTAGCGAGGGCGTGAAGCGCAAGACCTTACTGTAGCGACACTTGCGATGTGTTCGCAATCACGAGGCAATGACATTGCCATATCGACAGGTGGGTAGCATTTCGGGACTTAAAATCCCGTGAGGGTAATCCCTCGTGTGGGTTCGAATCCCACCTCGGCTATTGCAACTGAAGCGGCACGATCCGTCGAGCAGGCAGACCTGGACGCCTCCCGGATGCATGCCGCGGGCGGTCAGCGTTGCCGGCCCGCCCACCCGGGTCGCCGAAAGACAGGGCCCGGGTTTGGTGGGGACGCAACATCCGTCGCTGTCGGGGTTGATGTCCGGGCTCGTCGAGTTCGGCGTCAACCAGGTCGTAAACCAACAAAACGCGGCGTGATAGACGGCACCGCGTAGCCCATGCACGTTCTGCAATCCGGTGTTCGACGTGCCGAACCGCCCCTGGAGGCATTCGCCGAAGGCCAGGGTCTTGCTCAGCCCGTCGGTGACTTCGGCGATGCCGACGTAACGGAAATTGGAATTCTCGATGGAGATGATAAAGGGCTGTCCCCCGTTTTCAATGGTCTCCGAGCCCAGCGCCCTGGAGGGGAGCACGGTCAGTTCCCAGGAATTGGTGCCTGAAACGCCGACGTTTCCGGCGTTGCAGGCGTAGTTGCCGCGGAAGTAGGTGTTCCAGGGGTTCGAACTGTCGGGGTTGAAGGAAACGTCGGAATCGCTGGGACAGCGGACAGTGCTCATTGGGCTGGTGGGCACAATCCGGTTGTCGCCGATGTGGTAGCGCTCCCTCGAGTCCCACTGGCTGTAGAGGGCGTTCTGCTCGAAATAGGGGAGCAGGGCGTGATACCAGGTCTGCCGGTGCGGATTCATCCCGCCGGGCGGTAGTTTCCTGGCCGCGTTAAGATAATTGTGCGTGGCCAGGCCGATCTGTTTGAGGTTGTTCGAGCACTGTGCCCGCCGGGCTGCCTCCCGGGCCGACTGCACCGCCGGCAGCAGCAAGGCGATGAGGATGCCGATGATCGTGATCACGACCAATAGTTCGACCAGTGTAAAACCGCCATGTCTTTGTCGATCCGTATAACGCATAAGACCTCGTCACCGAGAGAAGGCTCTGCCGGTTGTTCTGAGATGCGCTCTTCGTTTGCGCGTATTCTCCCGCCGTGTCAACCGTTTCTGCCCGTTTGGCAACCTCGCTACGATGCTTTGCGTCGTAACGCACGCCCGGTCACGCGGCGGTCTAGACCGCATTGGCACTTCCAGCGACGCAGAAGCGTCGGCAGATTCTCTCCGATACTATTCGACGACGACGGCCGTTCCACTGGCGGAAACCATCAGCATGCCGTTTGCTTGACCGAGCACCTCGTAATCGAGGTCGACGCCGACAACGGCGTTGGCGCCCAACTCCTGCGCCCGCTGCTCGAGTTCCTGAAGGGCAATATCCCGAGCGTTCTGAAGCTCCCGCTCGTAGGTGGCAGACCTTCCACCGACGAGATCTCTGATCCCAGCGAAGAGATCCTTAAACATGTTCGCACCCAAGATAGCTTCACCCGCGATAACGCCGCAATATTTCCTGATCGTCTTGCCTTCGATGCTTGGAGTCGTTGTTATCTGCATGTTTGCTCCTAATGGATGTGTGATTGGTTGGGTTGAGAGTGTGCACAACAGCGTGCTTGCTCAAGCCGGCAGTCTATCACATCAGGCCGCATCGTTACCAGCGCTCGCTACACCTTTCGCGGCTTCGCCCGTTCGTCGTCTAACGGAACGGGCGGGGTCCCGAAGATGATGAACTCTAGTTCTTGGCCGGGCTGGGCTTCGAGGGAGTGGGGGAGGCCGGCGGGTATGACTGCGACGGAGCCCGGTGCCAAGGCGTGCGACTTGTCGCCCAAGGTGATCGTGCCTTCACCGGATAGCAGGTAGTACACTTCGTCGTAGCCCGTATGGACGTGGGTCAGGCCCTTGGTGACCTTGACGACGTGAACATTGGCGATGCCGCCCTGGCCACCCGTCACGATCCGTTGGACGTGACCGAAGGGACAGTCGAGCGATTCGGTGTCGGCTCGATGCCGAACCAGTGGTTCTTTGCGCGGGGATATTGTCATTGTTGCTCCGCTGTTTGTTCTTGCTGGGTATTGGGGACACGTGAAAAGGATAGCTTCACCTTCATCGACGAAGCACTTCTAGCCCTCACCCCCGGCCCCTCTCCCAAAGGGAGAGGGGAGACTTATTGGCAAGCATGCTACTGGAGCCGCAGCAGCTTCGTGACGCCGGCGGGCAGGTCGAACTCGACTTTGTCGGTGTCTTTTGCGATTGGCTTCTGGGTTACGGCGTCGCTGACTGTCGAGCGGCGCGGTAGATGCAGGACCTTGTGGCCGGGCGTGCTGGTGTGCAGCATGATGTACGACTTGTTCGCGCTGCATGTGTCGAACGATTCGCAATAGACGTGGACGCCCGCGTAACGGCAAAGGCCCAGCAACACCTCGCGCTTAAGGGGCAGCGAGCTGTAGACTGAGCGCCAGTTATCGAACTCCTTCACGACCAGCCCCGGCTTGCCGGCCACCGTGCCGAGCACGAGTGCGTCGGGATCTTCGGCGAAGAAGAGCGGGCCCACGTCGACCGAACGCTCCGGCACGCCCACCAGTGCGCGCGTCAGCGGATGATCCTTATTGGTAACCGTCAGGCTGACTTGCTGCTTCTTGGCAACGTGGCGCAGGGTAATCCCGGTAAGCTCCTTCATGGCCGCTTCGCTGAACCCGGCGTCGGTAATGAAGCCGGGCGCGTATACCCAGGCTGCCACCCGACCTCTTTGCCGCACCCTGGCGGAGATTGCATCGCGGCGGGCCTGGTCGATGTGGAAGGCGTTGAGGAAGACGTACAGCTTGTAGTCAGGCAGCCGCGGATCGGCGATGTCGTCCAACAGATAGATGTCCGACGGCGCGCCCATCCGGGCCAACTCGTCTCGCGTATCGTGCAGCAAGGCCCGGTGCAGGGTTCTGTTCGTGTTGTTCACCGAATGCATGCTGCGCTCGTCGGCAAACACGGCAACCTGGGCGACCGGCGTCCGGTCGGCGGCCAAAGAACGCTTGACGGCGCCGTCGAGCGCGGCGATGTCGTCCATAACGGCGTCCTGGTGGAAGGTGGCGTTGCCCGCCAGCAGGAACCACCACAGCCCGGTCCCCTTGGTCAACGACCAGCCGACCGCCCGCTGATGGGCAGCCAGTGTCTCGGCCAAATCGTTTGTGCGATATCCGACGAATTGTGGGTAGAGGTGCGTACGCGTGTCGACCTCGTCCCAATACAACTTGCCGTGCAAGCGGTAGCTGGCCGTATAGGAGGAGACAAAATAGCCCGGGTCGCCGCCGCGGCGGGCGTCATAAGAGGTGGGCGAGGCAAGGAAGTCGACGTGTGGTGAAGCCAGCACCTCGGCCAGCCCTTGGAAGCCTTCGTTCGGCAGAATACCGGTTGTATATATCGAGTAGCCATAGAACACGCCGGCCAGTTTGCGGCCCTTGGTCTCCTCCTTGACGATGCGGCAGCTACGCACGATGTTACGCGAGACCATCGCGCTTAAGAACCGTCGGAAGTCGGAGACCCGCCGGGCCGCCAGCGGGTCGCGGAAGAATAGCAACTCCGAGGTGGTGCGCATCTTCTCGTCCGGCGGCTCGGCCGTCTCGAAGGTAACCTCCGGCATCCGCCAGGCCTGCCGCAGTCGGGCCACGTCGCCGCCGTACTCCGTCCGCAGCCACTCCTGAAAACGTGCCCTAGCCACCGGGCTGTAGTCGATGAGCTTACCGCTCTTCTTCCACCAGAACCATTCGCTGGCACTGCCGCCGGCCGGGTGATAGCCGATGATGTTGCCGGCATGTGGCCCCGCCTCGACGTGCCGAATGAAATCGCGCAGCATTCGTTCGTAGGCCTGCTCCCAGAGCGGCGAGGCCAGCGACACCTGCCCGCCCGAGGTCCCGTCGGCGTGCTTCGAGACGTGGTCGGGATGCTGCTTGAGCCACCAGACGGGCGGATTCAACTTGACGCGCGGGAAGATACGCGCGTTCGGGTTGGCCGCGACGATCGAAGCGATGTGGTCGTCGATGATGCGGAAGTCGTACTCGCCCGGCGCCAGCCACCAACGCTTGCAGCCGTCACCCGAACTGATCCACGACCAGAAGATGTCGCTGTAGATATCCACGCCGGCGGCGGCGAAATCGCGGCAGGAGAGCGTCGTTTCGGCGTCGGGTACGTAGGGGCTGGGCATCATGGCCATCGGGTAGACCGGCTCGCCGTTGACTTGCATCACGATCGCGCCGCGGTGCAATTGCACGCCCGCCTCGCGAACCGGCGGCGCGAGCGGCAGGCTATCGAGCCGCTTGGCGTATTCGGCCGTCAACCGCAAGGTATTCTTGAACTGGGGATCGTAACCGGGCGGCTGCCACTGGCGGACGACCACGCGATCGCTCGTTTTGTCGGCACGTTCCGCCTCATACAGCCGGGCCAGTTCACTTGGGTCCAGCGCGCGACCGTAGATACGCACATCGTCCATCAGCCCGCGAAATACGTAGCCCTTGTGCCCGCCGGCGGTTTGCCCCATCCCAATTCGCAACGGCTCGCGGCCGGGAGTAAGCTTGTCCACGGTCGCTCTACCGGCAAGCACCGGGCGGCCGTTGAGGAAAGTCCGCACGGCGCCTCGCTCGAAGGTGGCCGCCACGTGGGTCCAGTGCCCCGGCTTGACCGCCGGCACATCGGCCATGGGCACCGACTTGCCGGCCGCCAAGTGGAACTGGTCGCCGTTGCGAACGATACCCTGCCAGCGGCCCTTGGCGTCCTGGAACTTGAACTCGATGCAACCGTTGCACAGCGACAGGCAGTACCGCACCTGCTGCGTATCGGCTCCGGCCCGATGCCCCTTGAACAGCAGCGTGCGGTAGGAATCGATTTCGGGCGTGGAGACGATCCAGACGCTAAGCGTCAGTGCGTCGCCGATATCGAGCGTGCCGTCGTCGGGCACGGTTACGTCGGTGGTGGGAACGGATAGCAGCGCGCCGTCCTGGAACGTCATCTCGGCGTTTGACCGGGCGGGCGGGCCAACCTTCGCCGGGATGCAGCGTGCCGACCCCTTCGCCATGTCGAGGCGCAGTACCATATCGCGGTTCAGGTCCCCAGGCTCAGCCCCGGCCGCGACGGCCGCCAGGCATACGATAATAGAGGTACAAATAATGCGAGTTGCCATCTTTCCTTGTCTCTCCTTCGGTTGCTATTTTTGGCCGACCGGCCGGCCAACGATTCGCTGGAACCTGATTGTCATGGTCTTATTATTGACCCTTGCACGGCCAATGACCGAGG
This sequence comes from uncultured Planctomycetaceae bacterium, assembly GCA_964505115.1. GTDB lineage: Bacteria > Planctomycetota > Planctomycetia > Pirellulales > Thermoguttaceae > CAZDHN01. The sequence continues at coordinate 2,769 of CAZDHN010000072.1, read as the reverse complement.
GCGAAGCCCGCTTCCCCGGCAAAACGGCCTTGATCCGCACATTGACTATGCAAAGATCAATAAGCACGGTCGCCGTTCAGCTTAACGGTTGGGACAGCGGTTGTCGAGGTACTGGACTTCCAGACACCGATCCCGTATGCTCTGAACACGTCACTGATTTGTCCAGTGTGACACGCACCCCGCACCTTTACACCTTACGAAAGGGTTAACAGCCGATGAACAAAGCAGACAGAAAATTATCCGAATTGAAGATTCACCTGGCTAGTGCGGTATTGGCCGCCGTGTTCGTGCTCGCCGTGTCGAGTGCCTCGGGCGCGGAGTTGTGGATCGGCAGGGCCACGGCCGATATCACGCCCGACCAACCGGTGCCGCTAACCGGCTACACCACCATGCGGGTTTCCAAGAGTATCCACAGCCGCTGCAAGGCCAACGTGCTGGCCATTGAAGCACGGGAGGGCGAGAAGGTCGTCGGCCGGGCGATCTTCGTGGCCTGCGACCTGTGCGTGATCAGGCCGGGTATCCAGGAAGGGTTCCGCCAGTGCCTGGCCAAGCGGCTGCCGGAGTTCGACGTCAACAAGCTCTTCCTGGCCGCCACGCACACCCACGCCGCGCCCGTGCTCCTGCAGGATCGATACCAAAGCTACGGCGATGCCATGCAGCCGAAGGACTACGTCGAGTTCATGAACGGCCGGATCGCCGATGCGGTGGTCAAGGCCTGGAACCAGCGCCAGCCGGGCGAGGTTGCCTGGGGGTTGGGGCACGCCGTGGTGGCCTGCAATCGGCGAGCCGCCTTCGCCGACGGCCACGCCGCCATGTACGGCAAAACCGACACGCCCGAGTTCCGTAACATCGAGGGCTACGAGGACCACGGCGTACATTTCGTCTTCTTCTTCGATAAAAAGAAGCAACTGATCGCCGCCATGGTCACGGTGGCCTGCCCGTCGCAGTCGGTACGGGGAAGCTCGCTAAGCGCCGATTTCTGGCACGACGTTCGCGAGTACGTGCAGAAGCGCCACGGTAAGCAGGTCTGCGTGCTCGGCTTCTGCGCTCCGGCGGGCGACCAGTCGCCGCACCCGCTACTTGGCAAGAAGGGCGAAGCCCGGATGGACCGGTTCCGCAAGCTGACGCGAACCCAGGAGCTTGGCCGGCGGATAGCCGCCTCGCTGGACGACGTGCTGGAAGTGGTCAAGCAGGACATCCGCGCGGACGTGCCGTTTGTCCACCGCATAGAGCGGTTCGACATTCCCGACCGTCGCGTGACGGAAGCCGAGTACGCCCGATGTAAGGCGTTTTGCGACAAGCTCGACGCCAAGCCGAAGATGGTCGGGTCAGACTGGTGGCAGCGTCATTTTCAGGGTTACGTGCTCAAGCGTTACGAGGCCCAAGAGAAGGGCCATAACGTCTATCCGGTCGAGATGCACGTGATCCGGCTGGGCGACGTGGCGATTGCCACTAACCCGTTCGAGCTGTACACCGACTACGGCATCCAGATCCAGGCCCGAAGCAAGGCCCAAGAAACGATCCTGATCCAACTGGCCAGCCCCCTGGACTTCGGCTACTACGTACCGACGCCCAAAGCCGTGGCCGGCGGCGGCTACAGCGCGGAGGTAACGCAGAGCCTGGTGGGCCCCAAGGGCGCCCAGGTCCTGGTCGAGCGTACCGTCAAGGACATCAACGCCCTGTTCGAGAAGAAGTGAGCCGGCCAGTCCCATAAAGCCGCGAGCGTTGGTCGCGCCCGTATAAAGCCGCGACCGTTGGTCGCGCCCGGAAGAGAAAACATCCGCGGTCTTCCGAAACTTCCAGCGCGACCACCGGTCGCGGCTTTATAGAACGGTTACGCCTTCGACTTATGCCGGATCAAGCGGCCGTGCAATTTCTTGCTGGGGGTGGTGCCTTCGAGGGCTATCTGCCCGGCGATGAACAGGTGCCGCACGCCCTCGGTGTAGAGCGCCGGCTGTTGGAACGTAGCCCGATCGATGAACTGCTTGGGATCGAACACGAGCACGTCGGCCCAGGCGCCCGCGCGCAGGTAACCGCGATCGGTCAGTCCGAAAATATCGGCGGGCAGTCCGGTGCAACTGCGAACGGCGTGTTCCATGCTGATGACCTTCTCGCGCCCGGCGTAGTGGCCAATCTTTCGCGGGAAGGTAGCGAAGTTGCGGGGATGGAAACTTCCCGACTTGCTCGGCAATCGAGCCCAGCCGTCCGAGGCGGTGGCCACCCAGGGTCGTGCCATTCCGTGGCGAACGTCCTCTTCCGACATGCTGAAGTTGACGACCGTCGCCCCGCCGGCTGCGTGAATGCGGAGCACCAGGTCGACGAGGTCGATCTTCTCGGCCGCGGCGATCTCCCGCAGCTTGCGGCCCTTGTATTCACGTATCTTGCAGGAGTCGATCATGACCGCCTTGCTGCGGGCGATTTGCCGCGTGATGAGCCCGCGTGCCAGCTTTTTCAAGTCGGCGTCGCTCTCCATCCGCTTGAGCAGATTGGCCCGACCGCCCGGCAGTTGCGATTCCGGCATCAACGTGGCGGCCAGCGAAGTGGAACTGGCCACGTAAGGGTACTGGTCGGCGGTGACGATCTGGCCTTTGCGTCGGGCGGCTTCGATGATGTCGGCCGCGTCGCGCAGTCGGCCCCAGTTGGGTACGCCGGACGACTTGAAATGCGAGACGTGCGCCGGCAGTTTGGCCCGACGCCCGATCTCGATCGCCTCGCGGGTCTTCGCCAGAATTCGTGGGTGAATTGGGGGCGTTTTGGTGAATTTCGGGT
>CAZDHN010000071.1:0-14384 GCA_964505115.1 uncultured Planctomycetaceae bacterium | reverse complement strand
GCCGGGCATGCCGCCACCCATTCCGCCCATGCCGGGATCCATGCCTTCGGGACCCGGGCCGGCGGGAGCCTCTTCCTTGGGTATCTCGGTGATCAGGCAGGACGTGGTCAACAGCAGCGCCGCTACACTAGCGGCGTTTTGAAGTGCGGTTCGCACCACCTTGGCCGGGTCGATGATACCGGCCTCGACCAGATCGCAGTAGCTGTCGGCCTCGGCGTCGAAGCCATCGGCCTTGCCTTTCATTTGGCGCACCCGATTGACCACAACCGCGCCGTCATGGCCGGCGTTTTCGGCGATGGCACGCAGCGGAGCGTCGAGCACGTTCTTTACGATCTTGGCACCCAGGGCCTCGTCGCCGACCAGGTCGAGCCGGTCGACCGCCTTGCCGCTTCTGAGCAGGGCGACACCGCCGCCCGGCACGACACCTTCTTCCAAGGCAGCTTGGGTGGCCGCGCGAGCGTCCTCGAGCAAGGCCTTGCGTTCCTTCATTTCCGTCTCGGTGGCGGCTCCGCAGTTGATTTGGGCCACCCCGCCGGCCAACTTGGCCAGCCGCTCTTGTAGCTTTTCGCGATCGTAGTCGCTGTCGGTTACCTCGATTTCATTGCGGATCTGCTCGGCCCGACCCTCGACGGCAGCCTTCTTGCCGGCTCCGCCCACGATTGTCGTGTCGTCGGCCGTAATGATCACCTTCTTGGCGATACCCAGGTCGGACATCTTCACCGAATCGAGCGAGACGCCCAGGTCCTTGAAGATGGCCTGCGAGCCGGTCAGCGTTGCGATGTCGCCAAGTATGGCCTTGCGACGGTCGCCGTAGCCGGGAGCCTTTACGGCACAGACACTGAGGATGCCCCGCATTTTGTTAACCACCAACGTGGCCAACGCTTCGCCCTCAATGTCCTCGGCAATCACCAGAAGCGGCTTGCCCGCCTTGCTTACGGCCTCTAACAGCGGCACCAGATCCTTCGCGTTGGAAATCTTCTCCTCGTTGATTAGCACGAGGCACTGCTCCAAGGCGACGGTCTGGTTGTCCTGATCGGTAACAAAATGGGGCGACAGATAGCCGCGGTCGAACTGCATTCCCTCGACCACGTCAACCGTGGTCTCGGCCTGACGACCCTCTTCCACCGTGATTACGCCGTTCTTGCCGACCTTCAAGAAGGCCTCGGCCAGCACACTGCCGATCGTCGGGTCGTTATTGCCGGCGATCGTGGCGACCTGTTGGATTTCCTTCTTGCTCTTCTCGTCCACCGGCGTGGCCATCTTGCCGATCGCCGCGGTCACGGCGGCGGATGCCTTGCCGATTCCTCGCGAGAGGCTCATCGGGTCGGCCCCGGCGGCCACCATTCGGAGGCCTTCCTTGTAAATCGCCTCGGCCAGCACGGTGGCAGTCGTGGTGCCGTCACCGGCAACGTCGTTCGTCTTGCTGGCAGCCTCTTTGACCAATTGGGCCCCGAGGTTCTCATCGGGGTCGTCCAGGTCGATGTCCTCGGCCACGGTCACGCCGTCCTTGGTCACCTTGGGGGCGCCCCAACCCTTGTCCAACACGGCGTTTCGGCCGCGCGGTCCGAGCGTGCTGGTCACGGCCCGAGCCAATTTGGACACGCCGGCGGCCAACGGCTGCCGAGCTTCGTCGTCAAAGACCATCTTTTTTGCCACAGCGGATTCCTCCTGTTGCTGGCGAGAATTCGGTTTCACCCGACGGAAACACCGTGCGTTCCCGTCAGTACCACCCGTAGGGTGGTGTTATCGATCGTTCCAACGTCTACCGCGACCGCAATTGGCAGCCGCAACCTATTTTCGCCGCCTCAAGATGCAAGCCGCGTGCCAATGGGCGGCAAGGCGATGTAACACCTTCTAGAGAATATACTTACGGAGACATGGCTCAGCGTCGGCCGCCACGCGCCAAAACGAGCGCTTCCCATCACATGCCATTTTGACAGGCCGCCCGGGGCGTTCATCCGGCGGGCATTCCCCCCAAAGCAACGGTGGCGTGGCGTTCTTTATGAAGCCGCGACCATCGATCGCGCAAACCGAAGCGAACGCGTCACCACTCCGCCCACCGCCAAGGAGAAGGCGAACAACGGTCGCGGCTTTGCAGGATCGAGATGTTGCGTCGGCGAGACGGCGTGAAATCAACTGCCGACGAGAGGTTCCGGGCGAAGCGGGCGAGGGACTACGCAACGGACGTTAAGAAACGAAGAAGCCAGCCTCCAGTGTCAAAGCGGGAGATACTGGATCTGGCCGGCCATTTCGTGTGCGTCGCAGGTATGGGCGATGAGTTCCAAATCGCTAATCGCTTGCCCAATGGTTACTTTGAGCTGATGTGCTTAGACCAAACCCGCAAATGATCGGCCGGCTTGTCGCCAGCGATCAACCAATGCGAGGAAATCATCGTCGTGTGTGAACACGATCCGTCCCGCTTCGGCGGCCCGCTCAAGGATGCGTTCGTCGCCAAGCTCGGCGGCCCCGTCCTCGTACGCCGTTAGCCCGTATTTCTCACCAACATCGTCACGAGAGGTCGTAAGTTCTGTCGTGGCAAGGAGTGCAAGCGATTCATCCGTAGGCGTATTGGTGAATACGTTGAGGATGAATCGTGCCGCACGACGAAGCCACGGCTGGACTTCCGGCCTCGCAGTAGATAGCTGGTGAGAAATGCGGGTTAGCACGTCAATGCCACGGCGGCGCAGGCCGTCGGTTATTGCGGCACGAATCTGATGATCCATGTAGAATCGGAGGCTCACGGCAAGCGTCCCATGGCCTTGAGCTTCAGCGCGACCGGTCCCGGCCCCGTTCGTTCCTTGATCTGACCTACCTTCTGTATTCTCTTCGCGATGTCCTCATCGACCTCGGCCTGATGATCGTAGTAGTAGGCCAATGCGCTGTGAATCTGACCGAGGCTCAGATGGGGATACTCACGATGAATTTCCCGAGGATCCGAACCGTACGCAAGGTGATCGAGCGCAATTTCGACCACCTTGATCGGCGTGCCGAGAATCATCGGGACACCGTCCGAATTGATCGTGATGTGGGCATACTCTATTGTGGACATGGCAATGCCGGAACATAGGGACCCATGGAAACCTCACCCCTCATTGGAATTATACCACCAATGCGAACCTGTCAATAGACAAAATCGCGACATATGCAACGCTACCGTGAGCCCCCCCGCGCGACCACCGCCCGCTCACGGCGTGAAATCCATCTCCGGCGTGAGGTTTTCGGCGAAGCGGGCGAGCAGGTCGGCGGCGTGATCCATGTCGTCTAGCGAGACGATCTCGACCGGGCTGTGCATGTAGCGGTTCGGGATGCTAACCAACCCGGTGGCCACGCCGGCGCGGGAGATCTGCATGGCGTTGGCGTCGGTGCCGGTCGCTCGACCGCAGGCGGCCAGTTGATAAGCGATTTCGGCGGCGTCGGCCACGTCGATTAACCGCTGAACGACCTTGGGGTTCATGTTCGGACCGCGATAGACCACCGGCCCCTTGCCCAGGCTGATGTCGCCCTCCTGCTTCTTCTCGATTGTCGGGCAGTCGGTCGAGAAGGTAACGTCCACGGCGATGCCCACCTGGGGATCGATCCCGAACGCGCTGGTTCGGGCGCCTCGCAAGCCGACCTCTTCCTGGACCGTCGAGACGGCGTACAGCCCACATTTGAGTTTGCTCTTATCGGCCCGACGCAGGGCCTCCATTACCACCCACATCCCGCACTTGTCGTCCATGGCCGGCGAGACGGCCCGATTGTTCGGCATCTGGCGAAAAGCCAACTCGACGGTGACCGCGTCGCCGATGCGGACCATCTTCTCGGCCTCTTCCTTATCGGCCGCCCCGATATCCAGCCAAAGGTCTTTGAGCTTGGGGACCTGCTTGCGTTCCTCTTCGGTAAGCAGATGGATCGGTTTTCGGGCGATAACGCCGAAGACCGGGCCGGCGGCCGTCCAGACCGTCATGCGTTGGCCAAGCAGGATTTGCGGGTCCCAACCGCCGATCGCCTGGACGTAGAGGAACCCGTCGCTGTCGACGTGCGCGACGATCAGGCCGATCTGGTCGCAGTGCCCGGCCAGCATCAGCTTGAAGGGCGCGTCGGGATTCTTGACGGCCGTCACGTTGCCATGCACGTCGGTGCTGACCTCGTCGGCGAAATCGGCCGCATGCCGGCGAACGATCTCCTGCAGAGCCCCCTCGAATCCGGACGGGCTGGGGGTTTCAAGGATTTCTTTGAAGCGGGCCAAGGCGTCGGAATTCATGTTATTGCTCCTTGTTATTTTTCTGGCGAGGCATTCTTTCGGAGCCGCGGCGTCCTCGCCGCGAGTCACGATGCCCAAGCGGTTGCTTGGCTAAGACGTGGGCAACTGTTGTTAGCCCGGTCGCCTGCGACCGGAGAACGGGGCGTTCCCGCTCTCTTTCCCGTCGCGGGCGACGGGGCTAACATGCGGATTGCCACATTATTATCCAAGACGGCTCCGAATCGGGAGTCTAATCGCTGGCGGCGATAACCGCAAACCCGTTCTCTCCATCCTCCGATTGGGATCCTCCGATTGGGGTAATTGCGGCTCCGCTTGACGCCGTTAGGCGAGCTAACCTAAAATAAGGGGCTTATTTACCTAACCGCTAGTCGAATAATTGGAATTGCCATGGGCGCTGCCAAGGTTGCCATCGTTGGATTGGGAACGATCGGGTCGGGAGTGGCTCGGTTGCTGCTCGGTAGTGGCGATCGGATCGCCCGGCACGCCGGCGGGCGGTTGGAACTGGCCTGCGTGGTCGATAAGGATCTGGCTCGGGCGCGCAACGTCGAGTTGCCTGCCGAACTGCTGAGCGACCAGTTGTCGCGGATAACCGACGATCCCGAGATCGTCGCGGTGGTGCAATTGATCGGCGGTCTGGAGCCGGCCCGATCGATAATGCTCAAGCTGCTCGAAAGTGGCAAGGACGTAGTCACCGCCAACAAGGCGCTGCTGGCGGAGCACGGTCCGGAGTTGTTCGACCGGGCTCGGGCGCTGGGGCGTTCGATCGCCTTCGAGGCCTCGGTCGCCGGGGGCATTCCGATCATAACCAGTATTGGCCAGTGTTTGTCGGCCAATCAGATCGAGTCGATTCACGCGATTCTCAACGGTACGAGCAACTTCATCCTCACCCGGATGGAGGAGCAGGGCATCGATTACGCGGCGTCGGTTGACGAAGCGCAGCGGATGGGCTATGCCGAGGCCGATCCGAGCATGGACGTCAACGGCACCGACGCGGCCCAAAAGCTGGCCATCCTCGCCCATCTGGCTTTCGGAGCCAGGGTCGATTGGAAGAGCATCCCGCGCACCGGAATCGATACGGTCGAGGTGGCCGATCTATGCTACGCGCGCGAGTTGGGTTACAGCATCAAGCTGCTGGCCGTTGCCGAATTGGTTGCCGAGGGGCTTGAACTGCACGTCTCGCCGACGCTGGTTCGGCACGGAAAGCAGTTGGCCGAAGTCCGCGGCGCGGACAACGCGATTCGCGTGGTTGGCGATGCTGTCGGTCGGGTGTTTTTCCAGGGACAGGGCGCCGGTCAGATGCCGACTGCCTCGGCCGTGGTTGGCGACCTGATCGACACGGTGGTGGGTCGCGCGGCGATCACCTTCCGCACCTTGGAATTGTGGTCCGGCGAGCGAGAAGCCCCGGTTGCCGTCCGCGACCCCGCGAAGATACCCGGCCGGTTCTATCTGCGACTGAGAGTGGACGATCGGCCCGGCGTGTTAGCCGACGTGACCGGCGTGCTGGGGCAATACGATATTTCCATCTCCTCGGTCATCCAGCACGAAGCGGCGGATGAGGAAGGGGAGGCCGACGGCATCGTTCCGCTGGTCATCATGACGCACATGACCTCCGAGGGCGCGGTAATCAACGCCATGGGAGAGCTTGACGGGCTGCCTAGCGTCCAGGCCGGCAGCGTCCGAATGCGCGTCAGAAACTGACGGAAAGCGGAAAGCTGAAAGCTGAAAGCGGAAATCCTGCCACCACCTACTATCAACTACCTACTATCAACTACCTACTACCAACTATCAACTACCAACTATCAACTACTTATGAAACTCGCGATTATCGTTCCCGACGGTTGTGCCGACGAGCCGCAGGAGTCGCTCGACGGCAAGACGCCGCTGGAGGCCGCCCGACTGTCGGCCATGGACGCCGTGGCGACGGCCGGCGTGGTGGGCCGTGCCGACAACGTGCCCGAGCGCTTGCCGCCCGGCTCCGACGTGGCCAATCTCAGCCTGCTGGGTTACAACCCGCTGGAACACTACACGGGCCGGGCGCCGCTGGAAGCGGTTGCCCAGGGTATCGAGTTGGGTCCCGATGATTGGGCCGTCCGCTGCAACCTGGTGACGATCGAAGATCAGATAATGCGGGACTTCACGGCTGGGCACATCTCGACGGACGAGGCGACCGAGCTGATGAAGGCGGCTCGGGAGCAGTTGGGTTCTGAGCAAATGGAGTTTCATCCGGGCGTGAGCTACCGGAATCTGCTCGTCTATCGGGCGGCGGGCCGGGAAGTACCCTTCTCGCGCGACACCCGGACCACGCCCCCGCACGACCTGACCGACCGTTCCGTGCTTGACGACTATCCCCGCGGCCCGGGCAGCGATACACTGAACCAATTGATGAGCGACAGTGTCAAGCTATTTGCCGACCATCCGGTCAACGTCGCACGAGTCGAGCAGGGCAAGCGGCCGGCAACCAACTTCTGGTTATGGGGGCAGGGCAGCACGCCCAAGCTAAAACCGTTCGCCGAGCGGTTCGGCAAACGCGGCGCGATGATCACGGCCGTCGACCTGCTGCGGGGCCTGGCCGCGTTGCTCGGCTGGACTCGGATCGAGGTGCCCGGCGCTACCGGCTACACCGACACCGACTACGCCGCCAAGGGCCGTCACGCAATCGAGGCCCTGGCCGACGCGGACCTGATCTTCGTTCACGTGGAAGCCACCGACGAAGCCTCGCACGAGGGCGACGTGGCGGCCAAGATCAAGGCCCTGGAGGAGATCGACCGGCACATTGTCGCCCCCATGCACGAGTACTTGAAGACGCAAGGCGATTACCGCATTCTGATAACACCCGACCATCCCACGTTGATTAGGACCAAGACGCACGCGCACGGGTTCGTGCCATTCGCCCTTGCCGGCAGCGGCATCGAGCCGGACGCCGCCACCTCTTACGACGACCCCACCGCGGAACGATCGAGCCTCGTATTCGAGGAGGGTTGGAAGTTGATGCCGTGGGTAGTTGGCAGTAGGTAGTAGATAGTTGATAGTTTTCCGACTTCCGACCTCCGAATTCCGACCTCCAAATCATGTCAATCATCGTTCAGAAGTTTGGCGGCACGAGTGTTGCCGATAGTGAAAAGATCCTGGCAGCGGCGCGGAAGGCGATCCGCACGCAGAAGAAAGGTCATCAGGTGGTCATGGTCGTTAGTGCCATGGGCAAGAATACCGACGAGCTGGTGCGGCTGGCCAGGGAAATAACCGAAGAGCCGGCGGCGCGGGAGATGGACATGCTCCTCTCGACCGGCGAGCAGGTGAGCGTGGCCCTGATGGCGATGGCCATCCACTCGCTGGGGCACCAGGCTGTTAGTTTGACCGGCGCGCAAATTGGCATCAAGACCGACAGCTCGCACACCAAGGCCCGAATCCAATCGATCGAGACCGACCGGATGCGCGCGGTGCTCGACGCGGGCAAGATCGTGATTGCGGCCGGGTTCCAGGGAATCGACGAGGATTTCAACATCACCACGTTGGGTCGCGGCGGCAGCGACACCACGGCGGTCGCCCTGGCGGCCGTGCTGGGGGCCGACGCCTGCGAAATATACACCGATGTCGACGGCGTCTACACGACCGACCCGCGCGTGCTGCCCGAGGCACGCCACGTCGCGCGGATCAGCTACGACGAGATGCTCGAACTGGCCAGCGTGGGAGCCGGCGTAATGCACAGCCGGTCGATCGAGTTTGCCAAGCGGTTCTCCGTGCCGGTGCATGTGCGCAGCAGTTTCAGCGACACGCCGGGCACGATGATCGTGGCGGATCCCGAAGCCCCCGACCAGCCGGTCTGCGGGGCGGCAATGCTCAAGAACGAAGCCCGGGTGACCGTGCTCGGGGTACCCGACCGGCCGGGCGCCGCGATTACGGTCTTTTCGAAGATCGCGGCCATGAACGTCACCATGGACATGATCGTGCAGAACGTGGGCGCCGACGGCCGCGCGGACATCTCCTTCACCGTGCTGCGCGACGATCTACCCGCCACGCTGAAGGCCGTCGAGGACGCCACTCGCGAACTGGGCGCCGAGGGTTTCAATTGCGATGGCGAGGTGTCCAAGATCTCGGTGGTCGGCATGGGCATGGCGACACAAACGGGCGTGGCGGATCGGATGTTCCGCGCGCTTGCCGAGAAGGGGATTAACATCCTCATGATCAGCACCAGCCAGATAAAGATTTCGGTGTTGGTGACGCGCGACGTCGCTCCCGAGGCACTTCGGACGGTGCATGAGATTTTTGGGCTTGAAACCGAGCCGGCTTCGCTGGAAGCCGGCGGCGGCGACGGACCGACCGAACCGCATCAGGCGGCGGCCGCCGCCAACGCGGTGGCCAGCATACAAGGGATGGAAGACCTGGTGATCGACGAGATCACGCTGGACGCTTCCGACGCCCGAATCACGCTGGCCGGCGTACCCGACCGACCGGGCCTGGCGGCGCGGGTGTTTGAAGAGATTGCCGCCGGCGGAATCGTGGTCGATATGATCGTTCAGAGTATCGGCTGGGAAGGACATGCCAACATAAGCTTCACCGTGCCGCGAAAAGACCTCGACAAGTGTATCGCCTTGACCACCGAGCTGGCCTCTCGCCTCGGCTGTTCCGCGCCGACCAGTTCCGCCGCAGTGGCCAAGCTATCGGTTTCCGGCATCGGCATGCGGAGCCACACCGGCGTTGCCCGCCGAATGTTCAGTTCGCTGGCCGAGGTGGGTATCAACGTCGAAATGATTAGCACCAGCGAGGTGCGCGTGAACGTCGTCGTCGACGCCGCGCAAGGCGAGAAAGCACTGGCCGTGCTCAAGAAAGAATTCACCGACGTAACAGTTTGAAGTAGAGCGGAAAGCTGAAAGCTGAAAGCCGAAGGAAACAAATCCGCCTTTTGTTTTCCGCTTTCCGCTTTCCGCTTTATCGTCACTCTCCCAAGACGTCGTTGAGCACTTCTTCCTCGACGTAGATTGGCAACGCCGGTTCGCAGGTGACGGCCACGGCGATGGCGTCGGAGGGGCGAGCGTCGATCTCGACCAGTTCGGCCTCGTGGCGGATGCGAAGCTTGGCGAAGTATGTGTGCTCTCTCAGCTCGCTGATCACCACGTCCTGAAACTCGCCGCCCATGTTCTCGACCACGCTGACAATCAGGTCGTGAGTGAGCGGGCGGGGCGACTCGTATCGCTTCACGCGGCGGTCGATACTGGTGGCCTCGAAGATCCCGATCAGGATCGGAAACGTTCGTTCCCCGCCAATCTCCCTCAGGTAAATCACTTGCTGGTCGTTTATTTCGCTTATGATAATTCGCGAAAGCTCCATGGGAACTGGCATGACCGTTTCCTTGCCCTCTGGCAGGTGAAGAAGAGAACATCAAACTTGCCGACAACTCATTCTAGCAACCATCCGTGGCTTGGTTTCCTCGTTTCCTCGTGCCCGCGAACGGATACCCATAGTATAGACCGTCGACCGCCCGCATGGCCAGGGGGTCGTCGGGCCTCGGCTTTTCAAGCATCTTGGGTGCCGGCAAGGCCTGGGGGGCGTCGATCACATCGGCCGTGGCGGCGGTCAACTCGACGTGGAACTCGGCACCTTGCCGTTGGCCCGATTCAACCCAGATCCGGCCGCCGTGATGCGCTACGATCTTCTTGCATACCGCCAGGCCGATTCCCGTGCCCGGATACTCGTCGTCGGTATGCAACCGCCGAAAGACGTCGAAGATACGATCGAAGTATTGGGAGGCGATACCGATACCGTTGTCGGCCACGGAGATCTGGTGCTTATCCCGTTTCCCGGTGGATGTAACGCGGACTATCGGGGTCGCCTTGCCGCGGAAACGAAGCGCGTTCTCGATGAGATTCTGAAACAACTGCGTCAGCATCACCTGGCTGCCGTGGACGACGGGCATGGGTTCGACCTGCAATTTGGCGCCGCTTTCGGAAATAGCCAGGTCCAGATTCTCGACCACCCGCTCGATCACGTCGCCCAAGTCGACCGGCTCCAGCGGTCCGTTGGTTTTCCCCACGCGCGAGTACATCAACAGGTCGTCGATGAACTGCTGCATTTTCCGAACACCACCCACCGCGTGCCGGATGAACTCGTTGGCCTCGGCGTCTAGCTGCTCCTTGTAACGTCCTTCGAGCAGTTGGCAGTAGCAGGAGACGGTTCTCAACGGCTGTTTCAGGTCGTGCGAGACAACGTAGGCGAACTGCTCCAGCTCCCGGTTCGAGGCTTCCAACTCGCGGTTGCGTCGCTGGAGCTGGCGATGCGTTTGGCTCAATTCGTGCAGCAGGTGAACCTGGGCAAGCAGTTCGGCTTCGGAGAAGGGCTTGGCCAGATGCCCCAACGCGCCCGAGCGAAGTCCGGCCACGCGGTCGTCGTCGTTGAGCCGCTCGCCCGAAATGAGCAGGACGGGAATGTCCTTCAACTCGGGGCTGCGCCGCCATTGACGGCAGAGGTGTACGCCGTTTGCGTCGGGCAGGACGACGTCCAGCGCGATCACGTCGGGATTCTCTCTTCTGGCCAGAAGGCTGCCGGCTCTGCCCGTGCTCGCCAGAATTACCGTCACGCCACCCGCTTCGAGATAGTCGCGAATCATCTCGCGGTTAGTAGCGTTGCCCTCGACCACCAGCACCGTGGGGCTATCCATGAAACGCTCTCCACCTGAAACTATGCACGGAAGGGGAGACCCATGTTTTCGTTTTCGGCTTACACGCCGGAACGAATGGACAATAAACCGGCCGAAAAATGGACCAGTCCCCGTGAATTCGCAAGCGGTTACCGTTTGACCTATCGGTATTTGACGGCACCGTCCTGCAAGCAGACTGCCGGCAATCCACACAATCGAGAATAACTTGTTCGCCACGGGTGGGGTTTGCGCGGCTATGGCACCTGAACGGGGTGTCCATCGGCCTTGCCGCCGAGGTACTGGTAATCAGCCCTCACAAGCGAATCAACCCACCGTGACAGGGGGTGCCGAAGAATGATATTGCAAAACCTCGGCAAGAACCGATAATCGGGCCAATTAGTCTTTGTGTAATCAATGCGCGGTTCAAGGCTGCCCGGCTGGGGAAGCGGGCTGCGCCCTCGGTCATTGGTTATGCAAGGGGCAATGGATTCCTCCACCACAGGATGCTCAATGGAAGCAAGACAGACAACGAAGGCGGTTATTCTCGCCCGCGGACTGGGTACGCGGATGCGCGCCGAAGACGGCACCGAAGGCTTGGACAACCAGCAGGAAGCGGTGGCCCAGACGGGCGTCAAGGCCCTAATCCCCATCGATCGGCCGTTTCTCGACTACGTGCTCTCCGCGCTGGCGGACGCCGGTTTCGAGCGGGTGTGCCTGGTCGTCGGACCGGATCACGAGGCCATTCGCGCGTATTACACGCAAGAGGTGCGGCCGGAGCGGATTTCCGTGGAATTCGCCGTGCAGCAGGAACCCAACGGCACGGCCGACGCGGTTCTCGCCGCCGAGCAGTTCGCCGCCGGCGACTCGTTCATCGTGCTCAACTCCGACGACTACTACCCGGTCGAGGCCCTGAGAGCCCTGCACGAAGCCGACGGATCGGGCGTGGCACTGTTCGAAATGGAGAGCATGCTGGCCGGAAGCAATATCGCCGAAGACCGGCTGAAAAGCTTCGCGGTGGGTGAGATGAACGGTTCGGGCATGCTGGGGCGAGTGATCGAAAAGCCGGACGAAGAGACCCTGGCCGCCCTGCCGCGACCGCTTTGGATAAGCATGAATTGCTGGCGGTTTGGGCCCGCCATCTTCGACGCCTGCCGGGCGATACCGCTCTCGGCGCGCGGCGAACTCGAACTGCCCGACGCCGTCCAGCACGCCATCGACGTGCTTGGCGAGAAGTTCCCGGTCGCCGCGGTCAGGGCGCCCGTACTGGATATCACCAGCCGCCGCGACATAGCTCCGGTGGCCAAAAGACTTGCCGACGTGGAGGTGCAACTGTGAAAGTGCTTGACTACCAGGGTAATCTTGCCGACAGCGACGCGCTGGCCGAACATCTGAGCCAAGCCGGGTTAAGCCCGGCTGCCTGCCGCGAGAAAGCGGTTCTCTTCGCCGAAGCCGCAAAGGAACTGGGGCCAAACAAGGTTAACCCGGAAAACAGAACGATTCGCGCGTTTTTCGTTCCGGGACGTATCGAGGTGCTGGGTAAGCATACCGACTACGCCGGCGGACGGAGCATCGTGGCCGCCGCCGAGCGCGGCTTCTGCCTGATCGCCTCGCCACGCAACGACAGCCGCGTGCAAGTTGCCGACGCACTGCTGGGCGAATCGACCCGATTCCAGTTGGATCTGGACATTGCGCCGGATATCGGCCACTGGTCGAACTACCCGATGACCGTGGCCAGACGCATCGCGAAGAACTTTCCCGGCGCCTGCCGCGGAGCCGACATGGCCTTTGCCAGCGATCTTCCACCCGCCGCCGGAATGAGCAGTTCCAGCGCGTTGATGGTGGCCACTTTCCTCGCCCTGGCCGACGTTAACCGGCTGGCCGAACGAGGCGAGTACCAGCAGGACATCAACAGCCCGACCGATCTGGCCGAGTACCTCGGCGCGATCGAGAACGGTCAGACGTTCGGTTCCCTGGAAGGCGACCGGGGGGTGGGCACCTTCGGCGGCAGCGAGGATCACACGGCGATCCTCACCGCCGAGCCGAACCGAGCCAGCGAGTACTACTATTGCCCAATCCGCTTCGTGCGAACGATCCCCATTCCCGAAAAACACATCTTCGCCATCGGTGTCAGCGGTGTCGTGGCCGAGAAGACGGGCGCGGCCAAGGATAAGTACAACGCGGCCTCGCGTCGGGCGTCGGGTATTGCCGAGCTGTGGCGAAAGGCGACCGGACGCGACGACCCGCATCTGGCAGCCGCTTTAGAGAGCGAACCCGGTGCCGCCGCCCGACTGAAATCGATCCTCTCGTCCGCCCGCTACGAGGAGTTCGGGCCGGAGCCGCTACTCTCGCGACTGGAGCACTTCATCACCGAGAGCGAAGAGACGTTGCCGCTTGCGGGCGACACGCTTGCCCGGGGCGACGTCAACGCCTTCGGCAGCCTGGTCGACCGCTCGCAAAAGGCGGCCGAACAACTGCTCGGCAACCAGATTCCCGAGACCATCCATATGGCCGCCTGTGCCCGAGCATCGGGCGCTCCGGCCGCATCGTCGTTTGGGGCCGGGTTTGGCGGCGGTGTTTGGGCGCTACTGCCGGAGCCGAAAGCCGAAGGGATTATCAACGCCTGGACCGCCGCCTATCGGGCCAAGTTTCCCAAGTTGGTCGAGGAGTCCTCCTTCTTCACCACCAGAGCTGGTCCGGCCGCTTTCCGCGTCTGCTGATCTTCGTCAAGGCCGCTTGCGGCTTCGCGCGGCATCGGCGATAATGCCACGTATTCGTCACGCTGGAGCGTGAAGGGCTTGCGTGGGTGCCACTGGCGTCTCGCCAGTGCTGATTGGCCCGGAGCTTGTTCGTTGGTGTTTCCGAAGCCCGTTTTGCGTGAGTCGATTCGAGGCCGCACAAGCAAGAACCTGCAAATTCGCGCGACGATCTCCTGAAACAATAACGAGCAAGCCCCGATTTGTGTTGCACTGGCGAGACGCCAGTGGCACGCTGCTGCACGGCACCCTACGGATTACAACCGGAGAATACAATCGTGAACGAGAAGTGCCCGGCCGACGACACTATCCGCGATGTTCAGCAACTCGAACAGATGCTCAGCGAGCCGACGGACGAGTTGGTCGCCGCGATGGGGCGGCTCCAGGGCGATCTTCTGATCTTGGGCGTGGGCGGCAAGATGGGACCCACGCTGGCGCAAATGGCCCGACGCGCTAGCGATGCGGCCGGAGTCAAGCGTCGGGTGATCGGCGTCTATCGGTCGAGCACGCCGGAGTTGATCGCGCGGCTGGAGTCGAGCAACGTCGAGCTGATCCATGCCGACATGCTCGACCAGAAACAACTCGACGCCCTGCCCGACTCGCCAAACGTCGTCTACATGGCGGCCAAGAAGTTTGGCAGCACGGGCGACGAGTACACCACCTGGGCAGCCAATGTATTCATGCCCGGCGTGGTCTGCCGCCGCTTCGCCTCCAGCCGGATCGTGGCCTTTTCGACGGGCAACGTCTACCGGATGGT
>CAZDHN010000070.1:0-14697 GCA_964505115.1 uncultured Planctomycetaceae bacterium | reverse complement strand
TTCACAACCGCTATCGTGCTAGCAAAAAAAACAACCCGCGGAAAATCGGGCTTGCTCAACGCCCAAAGTCTTCACTACAACGCGATTCGCCATCTATCGCGTCCAAAACAGCCTCCTCGGCGTGAACCCAGGCAAGCTACACCCGTCCTGCGCCCCCGTTCCGAGCCAAAATATTTTCAGAAAAACGGATTTCCGGGCAGGACTGGCGAAGTTGGGCTAGTCTGAGGCGGAGCCTCGTTAGAGATTACTCTTTCGGCGGCGGATAGGCGATCAACAGCGCGCGGCAGAGTTCGCAGGTGACGTCGGTTTGCAGGACGGTGCCGTAGGTCTGGCCGTAGCCGGCCGTCAGTTCGATGAGCAGTCCGTGGCGGTCGCGCATCGAACTATTCATCAAGTAGGGCGCGTTCCCGCCCAGGAAGACGCGCTCCAGCAGATACTGCGACACGGTCTCTTCCTTGTTTTGCCGCAGCAGGTGCCGGCCGCGCAGCCGTTGGTTGGCGACGTACTGCAAGTCGATGGCCCGCAATTCGTTATCCGGCGCCCCGGTGACGGGCAGGATGCCGATCTTGTTGGACGTTACGGTCGAATTGCCGTGATAGTCGAGCACGCAGTAGAGGTTTTTCGCCCGATCGAGGATCGCCTTGTAGGTTTGGGTTTCGGGTTCGGTGAAGGGTCCCGAGCCCTTCCAGTCGTAATCGCCGGCCGCCCAAACGCCGTCCTCGGTTGAATCGCGGCCTTTGAACTCGGCCCAACGATGGTCGCCCTGCCGGTTGAGGTCGACGCCCCGGGCGTTCTGCCGCCGCCGGTTGTCGTATCCCCAGGGGTTGATGTAGGGCACGATCTTGATGTTGACCTTCTTCAGGTCGATCACATCGTCGAGCCGGCCCTCGGCTATACGCTTGGCAAAGGTCATCAGCCCGTAGCCGGGTTCCCATTCGCTGCCGTGCGCCGCGGCGTACATGAAGTAAAGCGGCTTGCCGGGCGTGCCCAGGTTCAGGCTAAAGATGCGATAGTCCCGCGACGCCGGCCCTTCGTCCTGGAAGCGTATGGCCGGATGACTTGCCGCCAGTTTCTTCGCTCGATCGACAAACTCGGCGTAGGAGAGTTGTTTGGGATAATACTCGCCCAGCTTGACGGGATTGGTAAGCGTGTTGGCGATCGGCGCGTACTTGTAGTAGGCATCGACGTGGCTGTGGAACGGCTCTCGTAGCGAGAGCACGTCGGCCGCGACGACGGCCCCCTTGCCGACCGGCATCCGCACCAACCCCGGCCGCTCGTCGGGCCCGACGGCCAGCACTTCCAGGCCCGGCTTGGCGAATCCCTTGGGCAGAAGGAGCAGTTCACCGGACGGATACCCGGCCCGCGGCATGGTCTGACCCACGGTGAATCCGGCGGCCGACTTCGATTCCTTAGCCAGACGCAGTCCGGCGGCCATCTGGTTTTCCAACAACCGGCCGTCTTCCACTTTGAGGCAAACGGCCGAGGCTTTGGTCCCTTGCCACTGGGCGAAGTTGCGGATGTCCATGAAGACCGGCTTGCCGGCGCCGGCGAATTGCTCGACGGCCTTGAGGACTGATTGCGGCACCTCGCACGACTCGAACAGGACCAGCGCGCCCAGGCAATCGGCAAGCTGCCGGTCGGCCGACTCGGGGGCGACGCGGATCAGGCCGTCGGCGAACAGCACCTTCAGGCTTTGGGCGCAAGGGCTGTCGGCGGCCAGATCGGTAAGCAGACCAATCTTGGGCGCCGGAACCGGCACGCTCGGCTTCCGCTTGACGACCAGTTCCACGTCGTCGAAGAGCACGCGGCCGACGGCGTCCTGGATCTGCAGGTATGCCATTAGGTAGGCGGTATCGTCGGGCACTCGGGCGAGAGCCCGCAACCGGGTCCAATCGCAACTGCCGACCACCGTTCGCGACTTCGGTTGGACACGGATACCGCCCCTCTCGTTCATGCCGTAGAGTTGCAGTGTAGCTTTGCCCTGATTGGTCAGTTCGCTCTTAACCCAGGCGGACAGTTCGACGAGACTTCCCGGCTCGACGATGATCGAGCGGTCGTTACCTTGACGGAGTCGGGTGTGGGCCGACTTGACGTTATCCAGCGCCACCGCCCAGTTGCCCGACCGGCCGCCCGAATCAACGCGGCGCAACTTGCGGCAATCGTCCTCGGGCGTACGCTTTTCCCAGGTGGGCAGTAGTTCCTGCTCGAAGCCCGGGTTCCTAAGCAGGTTCTCGCCGGCTTGGAGAGTCGCCGTGCAAGCGGCAGTTGCGAACAGAATAAGACAGACAAAGCAGATCAAACGGTTAGCGGACATCGCGGCGTGCTCCCGTGCTGGCGCGAAGGTGTGATTCGATACCATTATGATAGCCGGACCCGTCGCGCTTTGCGAGTGTTGGGGAGTTATTAGCGGGGCGCCATAACTCGCGGCGAGGACGCCGCGGCTCCATCCCTTCAGAGCCGCCCCGTCCTCGGGGCGGGTTATGGTAGCGCATCGTAACTCGCGGCGGGGACGCCGCGGCTCGGATATGCTTTCCGGCTACTGATTGCGCCAGAAGCCGGGCACGAAGAGGACGAGGATCACGAAGATTTCCAGCCGGCCGATCATCATCAGCCAGGTGAAGAGGATTTTGCTGGGCGCGCTGAAGTGGGAATAGTTATTGGTCGCGCCGACGACCCCGAAGCCGGGGCCGATGTTATTGAGCGTGGCGGCCACGGCGCTGGCGGCGTCGATAAGCTTATGTTCCAGCGCGTGCCCGTGATCGGTCCAGGTCGTGTTCGGCTCCACGGTGATGGTCATCAGCCAGGACGCGGCGAAGATGGCCAGAATCAGTCCGAAATAAACTAGCACGTTCTTCCGCAGTTGTTGGTCTTCGACCGGTTTGCCGCCGAGCCGAAGCGGCCGAACGACGCTGGGGTGAAAGGCCTGTTCGACTTCCAACCAAAGCGTTTTGCAGAAGAGGATGTGGCGGATAACCTTCATCCCGCCACCCGTGCTGCCGGCGCAACCGCCCACGAACATCAGAAGCAAGAGCACGCCGCGAGCGAAGCTGTTGTATTGGTCGAAATCGTCGCTGCAGAACCCGGTGGTGGTCATTATCGAGACGACCTGGAACAGCCCGTAGCGAACTGCCTGGCCGACCGGCGGCGAGTATTCCGTTTGGTCGTCGCCGTCGGCCACGGCCAGCGGGGCCCCTTTCCCGCCAACACTGGCCCGGTCGGCTCCGGCCTGGTCGAAATCGTGATGATAGAGTCCGAATCCGACGACCAGCGCGGTCACCACGACTATGATGCCGGCGTAGGCGCGCCATTCGATGTCACCCAGCAGCGCGCGGGGTTTGAAGATGGCGATCATGTAGAGCAACATGAAGTTCGTGCCGGCCAGCAGCATGAAAGCCGTGATGGTCATTTCGATCACCGGCCCGTTAAGTCCCGGCACGGTCGCGAAATGGGCGACGCTTGCGTTGTAGGTACTGAAACCTCCGGTGGCCATGGTGCCGAATGCGTGGCACAAGGCGTCGAACAGCGAGAGCCCTTCCAGCAGCAGCAACCCGGCCAGCGTGGCGTTAAGCCCGGCGTAGATCAGGAAGAGCACCCAGGCCGTGTGTTGCATTCGCGCCTGTGGCGTATGGTGACTTGGGCCGGGCATCTCCGCGCGCATCAGTGCCTTGCCGGCCGAGCCCTGCCCCAAGATTGCCACGAAGAGCACGATGATACCGAGTCCGCCCAGGAAATGCGTGCTGGAGCGCCAGAAGAGTATGCAGCGGGGGACCAGGGCGGGATCTTCCAACTCGGTTAGCACGGTGGCCCCGGTGGTGCTGAAACCGGATTGGGACTCGAACATGGCGTCGACGGTGCTCATTCGCTCGTCGGCGGTCCGATATGTTGCACTAAGAACGTAGGGCAAGCCGCCCAGCACGGTAGCCAGCACCCAACTCAGGCCGACGACGGCCATTGCCTCTTTTCGGAATAGTTGCGAGTTGCCGTTTCGCCCCAGGTAGCGCAGGCCGAAGCCGACGGCGAAGCAGATCACGATCGACCCGACCAGGCCGATGAAGCCTTCCTGCTCGTGCCGCCAATCGCCGCCGCAGATGGGCAGCGCCCAGGGCAGGCTGAATATCATCGACCCGCCGATCAACACGGCAACGAGGCCCAGCATCTTGCACAGCAGAGATTTGTTCATGTTGCTGTTAGTTGGGCAGCGCCACTTTCGGGATGGGTGCCATACGCAAATGCTTACCCCCACTGGGCTTGCCCCAGTGGAAACAAGGTTTGCATACTAGGAACGTGAGTCTCGCCATTCGCCCCGCCTCCGCTTCCGCCTTTGGCGGAAGCGGAGGCGGGACACGGCACGAGTACAGGGGTGTAGTTTTCAAACGCCAATCCACCGGGGCAAGCCCGGTGGCGTCATCTCGAAGTCGTTGAAATGGCGCTGTCCAATTAGCCGGCCGGGCCGGCTCATCCGCCGTTGCTGTTGAACATCTTCAGTGTGGCGGCCATCACCGATTTGTCGATCAGGGCCACTACGGTATCGCCCGGCGCGAGGCGGTCGTCGGCGCCTGGCACCATTACGTAGCTTTCGCGCATAACGGCCGCGATCAGGCACTGGCTGGGTAAATCGAGCTTGGCCAGGACATGCTCGGTGACCGGCGCGTCTTGGAACACCTCGATTTCGAGAATCTCGATATTCCCGCCCCTGGAAAGCGCGGTTCGCGAGATCACCGCCCCCGTGTTGAGGAAACCGAGCACTTGTTTGGCGATAACCTCTCGCGGGCTGACGGCCGGTTTGATACCCAACTTGCCGACCACGTTGGCGTAGTCGGGCCGGCTGACGATGGCCATGGTCTCCTCGGCGCCCAATTCGCGGGCTTCGACGCAGGCCATGATGTTATCTTCGTCGTCGCCGGCACAGGCCACGAAGACATCGGCGCTTCCCACCCGCTCCTCTTCCAGGCTGGCGCGACGTTTCGTGTCGCCGTTGACCACGGTGGCGGATTTCAGGTGCGCGGCCAAAAATTCGCAGCGCTCGCGGTCGGCCTCGATCAGGAGTACGGCGAAGCGTCGTCCCTCAAGCGCGCGGGCGAGGTGATATCCGGTCTCGCCGCCGCCGGCAATGACCACGCCCTTCTTGGGCGCCTGTTCGCGCTGGAACTGCTCCTTGACCTCGTCGACATCCTCCTGGGTGCCAATTATCGCAATCCGGTCACCCACCGCCACCTGATCGTTGGCACCGGCAATGGAAGTTACGCCACCCCGCGAGATCGAGCCGATTCGCACGCCATGCGGCAGTTCGATATCCTTCAGCGGAAGCTTGGTGGCCGGCGTTTCGTCGACGATAACCATTTCCTGCATTTCCAACTCGCCGCGGGCGAAGTTCTCCACGGCGACCGAGTCGGGATGGCGAATTCCTCGGGCCAGTTCCATGGCCGAGAGGTGCTCCATGCTCAGGAGCCGGTCGATATTGAAGTGGCGTTGATAGTCGAAAGTGCTCAGATCGCGGAAGACGGGCGCGTAAACTCGAGCAACCGTTCGACGCGCGCCCATCGCCTTGGCCATGCTGGCGGCGATCATGTTGACTTCGTCGCTTCCGGTGACGGCCAGACAGAGATCGGCATCGAAAATGCCGGCCTGGAAAAGCGCGCTCGATTGGGCCGCCGAGCCGGTTACCACGCGGACGTCAAGCTCATCGTTCACCCGGCGTGTGTGTGTTGGATCGTGATCGACGACCGTCACGCTGTGACGCTCCCGGCATAACATGTCGGCAATCGACGTACCGACCGTACCCGCCCCAAGAACCACAATTCTCATTGCCGCGCCCTCACAGCCACCAGGAAAGCAAGAGTAAGACGGCGAATACAATCGCCATGAAGCCGACTATCCAGACGCCGATCCGCAGCGAGTGGCCGAGAATCGGTCCCATCTGCTCGTGCCGGGTGGCCGAATAGACCAGGCTCACCGCCACCACCAGCGGCAGGGCGTACCACATGTCGTTGTTTGCCAGGGTGGCCAACAAAAGATTATCCATGGATCCTGTTGGGATGTTGGGGGTTGATAGTTGATAGAAATACCGTTTAGCGGGCGGGCAAGCCCCAATACCGTTTAATTAGCCGCAAGTGCCAATCACACAAGGAGTTAAGCAACTGGCGGATGATCCAACGGAAAACGCATCGAAAGCAACTTAGCCACGGATGAAACACGGATTGAACACGGATCAAATCGAAGTGACTCTGAGTAATCATCTTCCAGGGAACACTAATCCTCGCTAATCGACACTAATTTGAAAACAATCAGCGAAGATTAGTGAAGATCAGTGTTCCTTCGGAGTCTTCTTCCAATATCCAGCAAGGTTTCGCCTCAGACCAACTTAACCAAGACACTTATCCGTGTTTGATCCGTGTTTCATCCGTGGCTGGGCTTCGTGGTTTTAGGGTAATCAATGAACGCTTGTCTCGCTGCTTCCAACTCGCGGGGCAAGCCCGGCCGCTAAATGTCCCTGTCTTCGGTTTCTTGCGACTCTTCTTCGTCGTCCTTCCGCTCGGTTTCGATGAAGACGGGACCACCCCAGGCGTCGTAAATCGCCAGGATGTTCAGCAACCCGGCGATCATCGTGTAGACGGTACCCAACTCGAAAAGGCGGTTCAGATCGTAGTACAGTTTGTTGACGGTCACCTGGCCCGACTCGTCGAAACCACCGTGCGCTTTCGGTTGGCCGGCTTTGTCGAAACCGCCGCGTGCCAGCGAGGGCGGCGCCATGAATCCGTTCCACAAAGGTGGTCTCCCCTTGCGGACCCGATTGGCTTGCACCAAGGCCGGCATCGCCGGTAAGCCGATGCCGATCTGGCACAAGAAGGGCAAACGCTTGTCGGAATCACGCCAGGAGGCATACACGGCTCGACCCCAACCCAGTTCCTCGCTACCGCCCAGGTAGAGACCATATATGAAGGTGCTCATGATGCAGATGAAAAAAAGCGCGGCCTTGCCAAGCCGCCGCTGATACAAATGCCCCAGGCCGGGTACTAGCCAAGCCAGAAAAGCCGCCAGCACCGGATCCTTCAATTCAACGGCTGGCGGCTCGTGTTTGTCTTTGCCGGGTGTTTCTGTCACTAGTCGATCACCTCAAGTGCCGGTTTGCGGGGAGACGCGGTGTGCCATCAAACATCCCGCTCCCCCGATTCCGTCCCATTCTATCCTACGTCGACCACATTGCCAGGGCACTTCAAGGCCACGAACAAAACCGTTTTGCCCGAAAGATCGCCGTCCAATACCCCGTAAAGGGGATGCGTCTAATGGTTACTGTTGGGTTCACTACTCGATTTCCCCTCCGTGCCGAATCTCCCGTCCGGCCCCAATTTCGGATGGGCGCAGGAACGGGTTTGCGGAACCTCGATGGATAGGCGACATCGTGGTAGCTGAATTCGCAAGAATTCAGACGGATTTACGCTCACGGGCTGAATTCTTGCGAATCCAGCTACAAACGTGTTCCTGCGCCCATTTCGGATGCAAAGCCGGGCGATATAGCGACGGCCCTGCTGATTAAGTCGACTTTCCGGGGCCACCTGACCTCCGACGCGGATGGGGTATAATATCTTGTATCAACGTCGATTGACCGTCCTTCCAGAACGTTCCTCCAGCTTACCCCATGCTCCCCCCACCCAACATGACCACACGCGCGACTCGAGTCTCACTCCATACGGCCGGCCGACTTCTGTTGGTCTGCCTGGTTTGTTTGCCATCCGCGGTCGGTTCCGCGGCGGTCAAGAAAAGCTCCTCGTACTATTCCGCCCTGGAATCGATCAACACGCAAGAACTCAAGCTGCACGTTGCCTTCCTGGCCGACGACAAGCGTGAAGGTCGCGAGGCGGGCAGACGCGGCGGGCGGGAGGCGGGCGACCAAATCGCGGCCCAATTCAAGGAGTACGAATTGGCGCCGGCCGGCGAGGACGGCAAGTACGGCCAGCCCTTCGCGCCCAACTTCCGAAACATTCTGGCCCGGCTGGAAGGAAGCGACCCGGCGCTGAAGCATCAGTACATTATCGTCGGCGCCCATTACGACCACGTGGGCTACGGCGCCAAGGGCAGCAGCCGTGGCACGATCGGCCTGATCCACAACGGGGCCGACGACAACGCCAGCGGTACCGCCGCGCTGCTGGAGTTGGCCGAGGCGTTCACGCTGCTGGCCGAGCCGCCCAAGCGATCGATCATCTTTGCCGCCTGGGACGCCGAGGAAAAAGGTCTGCTGGGCGCCAAGCATTGGGCCGCGCATCCCACCGTGCCCTTGGAAAGCGTGCGCTTCGTATTCAACATGGACATGGTCGGCCGGCTCCGAGAGGACAAGCTCATGGTCTTTGCCAGTCGCAGCGGTTACGGGCTGCGCCGGCTGGTAAGCCGCCAGAACGACCGGCTCGGCCTGACGCTCGACTTCTCCTGGGCGGTCAAAGCCAACGCCGATCATTTCGCCTTCTTCGAGAAGGACGTCCCCGTGCTGATGCTTCACACGGGCGTACACGACGACTACCACACCGAGCGAGACGATACCGAGTTGATCAACTGCCCAGGAATGCGTCGCGTCGTGCGGCTCATCTTCGGGGCGATGTACGACATGGCCAACGACGAAACCGTAACCGGATTCCGCCGCGCCGCCCGTCACGAATCGCCCGAAACGCTAAAGGAAACCCTCGCCCGAATCGCCAAGCTGCCCGACCGGCTGGGGATTAGCTGGGAGGAGAAGGCTTCACCGGAGGGTAACATCCGCCTCACGCGGCTCGTGCTCGGCTCGCCCGCCGACAAAGCGGGGCTCAGGCTGGGTGATCGGCTCGTTAGCTTCGCCGGACGCGACATCCAAACCAGCGACGACCTGTTCGGCGCCGTGATGTCCGCCACCAACCCGGTCAAGCTCGTGGCGAACAGGCCGGGCGCCAAGGAGCCGCTGGAGTTGACCGCTCAGCTCGACGGCTCGCCGCTTCGGCTGGGGGTAACCTGGCGGATGGACGAGGCGGAGCCGGGCACGATCATTCTTACACAGGTTCTACCCGGCTCTCCCGCCGCCCGAGCCGGCTTGCAGGTGGAAGACCGTATTTACCAAGTGACCGGGCGCGACTTCAACAACGACGACCAGTTTGTTAAACTGATCGGCGCGGCAACCGAGAAGCTGGAATTGCTGGTGGAGCACAACGGCCGGCTCCGCATCGCCACCATCCGCTTCCAGCCCCAATCGGTAACCGTGAAGAAGGCGGCCTGATGAACAGTTAGCGGCCGCCAACACAATCTATCGAGGTGGAAGACGATGTCTGAGATTGCACGATTCTCCGTGTCGGTGGAAGACGAACTGCTCGATGAGTTCGACGACTTCTGCCGACGTCAGCAGATAGCCACTCGCAGCGAAGCGGTCCGCCAGTTGATCCGCGAGAAGCTCACCTCGGAGGCCTGGCAATCGGAATCGCACGAGGTGGCCGGCACGCTGACCTTGGTTTACGACCACCATCGGCCGCAGTTGCAGGAGCGGATGATGGAGTTGCAGCACGACCACACCGGGTTGATCATTTCGACGCTTCATACACACCTCGAACACAACCTCTGCCTGGAAGTGATCGTTCTTCGCGGTCCGGCCGGCGAATTACAAAGCATCGCCTCGCGCCTGAGGGGCCTAAAAGGAATCCATCGCGGCGAACTAGTCATGGCCAGCTCGCACCCGGCGTAACGCTTCGGCCCGCCAGTCGGGGACTGGTCCATTTTTCGGCCGAAAGAGGCGTTTTGCCAATTGACGATGGCCGAAAAATAGACCAGTCCCCAGCGTAATTCCGCCAGTAGTGGGGTATCGTCGGAAAAATCACCCTCCGGCACCCTTTGCTTCATTCGAAGCGGAGTATTACAATAAAGGAAATCGTATGAACGCGGCTTCGTACACCACCCTCGAACCGGCGCACTACAAATGCACATCCCCGAAGGCGTACTCTCGGTTACGACGCAACACGGCGTGCTGGTCGTCTCCACGTCGGGCGTCGGCGTGCTCTGTGCGGGCGCGGTTCTCTCGGCGGCCGGGACGATCGCGGGGCTCCGGAAGATGGATTACGAGCAGGTGCCCCGAGTAGCCATGCTTAGCGCGGCCTTCTTCGTCGCCTCGCTGATCCACGTGCCCTTGGGCTTCACCTCGGCGCATCTGGTCCTTAACGGATTGGTCGGGCTGATCCTCGGTTGGGCCGCCTTTCCCGCCCTGTTCGTCGCCCTGCTGCTGCAAGCCGTCTTCTTCGGATACGGCGGGCTGACCACGCTGGGTATCAACACGCTGACCATGGCGCTGCCGGCCGTTGCCTGCCATTACCTGTTCCGCCGTGGCGTTCGATCCGATTGGGAGCCGCTCGTCTTCTCGGTCGGATTCGCCGCCGGAGCGCTGGCCATCATTGGGGCGGCCCTGCTCACTGCCTCGGCACTGCTGGCCTGCGGCAAGGCCTTTTCGACCGTGTCGCATGCCGTGTTGATCGCACACCTGCCGATCGCGGTAATCGAGGGTTTCGTGACCGGCAGCATTGTGGTCTTCCTGCGAAAGGTTCGCCCCGAATTGCTCGATGCCCCGCTGCTCGTGCCCAGGCAGTTGGAGGTCTCCGGTGCGTAACGGGTTGCATCCAGGGGGGGGCTGGTCCATTTTTCGGCCGAAAGACGCTCTCTTGGAGAAACCGATGGCCGAAAACATGGACCTGTCCCCTTTCGTGGCGCCGGTGCTGAAGCGTGGACTGCTCCTGCTGGTCCTGCTCACCAGCCTGCTGTCGGCGGATCGGGCCTTCGCCCACAAGACTCATGTGTTCGCTTACGTCCAGGGCAAGGCGATCCAAGGCGAGGTCTATTTCAGCGGCGGCAGCCCGGCCCGAGAGGCCACCGTCGCCATGTTCGATCCGTCGGGAAAGAAGTTGGGAGAGGCAACCACGGACGAGAAGGGAGAGTTCAGCTATCAGCCGCGCGTCCGTTGCGATCATCGCGTGGTGTTCGATTCGGGCGACGGTCACGCGGCCGAGTACACGGTTGCCGGCGGCGAACTGCCCGCCGATCTGCCCACACCGGCCAATCCGGCTCCCCAGGCTGAAACGACCGAAAAGCCCGATGCGGACGAGAGCCCCGTCGAGTTGGTTACCCAATCGCCCGAGCCGAACGAGAAGGAACTGCACGCCACGATCGAGGCGGCCGTCGCCCGACAGATCATTCCCTTGCGAAAGCAGCTCGACCGTTACGAGCAGAAGACCCGACTCCGCGACATCCTTGGCGGCATCGGCTACATTCTGGGCCTGATGGGCTTAACCTACTACCTCCTAAGCCGTCGCAACCAGAAGTCCGACTAACTCCCCATCCGACTTCCGACCTCCGACCTCATACTTCCCATGGACCAACCGTCATCGTTCATCGAACGGGTCGATCCGCGAGTTCGCATCGTGGCGACGGTGGCGTTTTCCGTACTGGTTGCCGTTGCCGGCCGGTTTCCCGTGCTGGGCATGGCACTGGCGGTGGCCGGATTGGCGGCCGGGCTGGCCGGATTGGGGCCGATCGCGGTAGTCAAGCGCCTGGTGCCCGTGAACCTGTTCATGCTGGTTCTGCTGCTACTGCTGCCGCTAACGGCCGACGGTCCGACGACAGCCCGGCTGGGGCCGGTTTCCTACTCCGTCGACGGGCTGATGTTGGCCCTGGCAATTACGCTAAAGGGCAACGCCATTGTGTTGGCGCTAATGGCCTTGGTGGGAACGATGGAAGACACCACGCTCGGCCACGCCCTGGCCCATCTCCGCCTGCCCGACAAACTGATCCACCTGCTCCTGTTCACCGTGCGCTACATCCACGTGCTCAAGCGCGAGTACCTCCGCCTGACCGACGCCATGCGGATGCGTGCCTTTCGTCCGCGAATGAACCGGCACACATATCGCGGCTACGCTCATCTGGTGGGCATGTTGCTGGTGCGTAGCTTCGACCGTTCGGAACGAATCGTGGCGGCCATGAAGTGTCGCGGCTTCCGCGGCCGGTTCTACCTGCTGGACCATTTTTCGTCTTCCCCACGCGACCTCTATTTCAGCATCGCCGGCTCGATGCTCCTGCTAACCATGGCCCTGGCTGAATGGCTCTAGGGAAAGCGGAAAGCGGAAAGCGGAGACTACAGATCTGAAGGCTATTGTGAACGATACTTTGATCCAATTCGACGAAGTGCAATTCTCCTTCGGGCCCGATCGGCCTGTCTTGGACGGGTGTAGTCTTCAAATCGAGCCGGGCGAGCGGGTGGGGCTTGTCGGGGCAAACGGGAGCGGGAAGACCACGCTGTTGCATCTGATCGTCGGACTGCTGCGGCCGGAGTCGGGTCGGATCGAAGCATTCGGCTCGCCGCGCCGACGAGAGAGCGATTTCCACGAGGTCCGCCGCCGGGCAGGGCTGCTATTCCAGGACGCCGACGACCAACTCTTCTGCCCCACCGTTGCCGAGGACGTAGCCTTCGGACCGCTCAACCTGGGCAAGACGCAACGGGAAGCCCGAGCGATCGTCGCCCAAACACTCGACTCGCTCGGCCTGGCCGGCTACGAGGAGCGGATCACCTACAGGCTCTCCGGCGGAGAGAAACGGCTGGTCGCCCTGGCCACCGTTTTGGCCATGCGGCCCGACGTGCTGCTGCTGGACGAACCGACCGCCGGCCTGGACGACCATTACACGGAGCGAATCGCGGAAATTTTCGTCGACCTGCCCCAGGCCATGCTCATCATTTCGCACGATCGCCAGTTCCTCGACTCCACCGCCACCCGGCTGCTGCGTCTGTCGTCCGGCCGGGTGGAGCCGGCGTAGGGCCGGGACCATGCTATCTAGGGATTCGCTGCGCTTAGCCACGCACCGCACAATACCACCCCGTCACTTTGGGGAGATATTCGTCGCTTGCGGATCGGCGAATTGGCACGCATAATATATGTGTATACTGGCTGTTGGGGACTGGTCCATTTTTCGGCCAAGCGACGTTTTTTCGAGTGAGCCGTTGGCCGAAAACATGGACCTGTCCCCTTCCGTGGCCCTATAAAGCCGCGACCGTTGGTCGCGCACGAGGCAGAAGGGCACGCGGTTTTCCGAAATTCTCAGCGCGACCAACGGTCGCGGCTTTATGTGAGGGATGTCGCGACAGATGGGCGAATCGTTTGATCCGTATCTTAGCTGGCTGGGAATCCGGCACCCCGAGCGTCCACCCAACCACTACCGCCTGCTGGGCGTCGAGTTGTTCGAGGACGATCCCGAAGTCCTCTCCCACGCCGCCGACCGGCAGATGGCCCACGTGCGCACGTTTCAGGCGGGCCGCCATTCGGTCGCTTCGCAACGGGTGCTCAACGAACTGGCAGCCGCCAAGATCTGCCTGCTGAACGCCCAAAAGAAAACCCCATACGACGCCGAGTTGCGTGCCGCCGAGCAGCCTGTCGAGCCGACAGCCACGCCCGATGCGCCGCCGCTGGCACTCTTTCCTGGCGTGGTCGACACCGACGCGGTCGATCGGGCAACGACCTCGAACACCGGACCGACTCCCGACCTGGCAACAGAAACGCCTCAACCGCCGTCGGGCGAACGCCGATCGCGTTTGATGCCGGCTCTCATCGGCGGGCTGGGTGTTTTGATTCTCCTGCTGGCGGGTCTGATCGGAGTGCTTGCCAGCCGGAACGGGTCGGGCGGTAAACCGTCGGACACCGCGGCTGCCGAGTTAACGTCTGTCGCAACACCGGACGACCAGTCGATTACGGCACCCAATTCAAAGCCGAAAGCCAAGCCCAAGCGGAAGCCAAAACGCAAACCCAAGGCGAAGCAGAAGCCTGACAGCCCGTTGAAAAAGGGTGCCACTGCTGGCTCGTCCAGCAGTGCGAAGCACAAACCCCGCAACAACACTGCTGGACAAGCCAGCAGTGGCACCCAGATCTCCAGCAACGCTCTTTCGCGACCGGCTGCCAAGCCGAAGGCGGAACCAAAACCAAGACCCAGCAACTTGCCGCCGACCGACGAATCGCTTGCGGCGGCGCGGGCCGCCATGGTCGGGCGCGACGCGGCGGCCGCCGAGAAACACCTCGACCTGGCCGACCAGGCCGCCTATCCAAAGGACCGCAAGGAGGTCGAGCGACTTCAGACAGTCCTGGTCTACCTGAAAGGATTCTGGGACGCCCTGCGACAGGGCGCCACTCTACTGAAGCCGGGCGAAATGCTGATGGTAGGCAGTGGCTTGGTCGAGGTTGTGTCGGTATCGGGCGACAAGCTGGTGGTGCGGGTTGACGACGAGGAGCAGCGGTATACCGTCCAAACCCTACCGCCCCAGTTGGCGATTGCGATTGCCGGCAGGGCTCTGCCCGACGAGTTGCCCTCGTCGCTACTCTCCAAGGCCGCCTTCCTGATAGTCGATCCGGCCGGCGACCCACAACTGGCCAATCGCCTCTGCGGCATCGCCACCCAACAAGGCCTGCCAACCGACGAGTTGCGTAAAGAGCTGAAACGAAGGCGAGTCAATCGGCGGAAGTAGGTCGTCGGGTGCCACTGGCGTTTCGCCAGTGCAAGACAGCCCGGGGCTTGTGCGTCCCTGCTCTCGGAAACCGTTTTGCGTATGTGGAACACAAGCCCGTTCTTGCTCGCCATCGCTGGGGCGGGAATTGTTAGCCCGTATTTCTTACCAACATCGTCACGAGAGGTCGTAAGTTCTGTCGTGGCAAGGAGTGCAAGCGA
>CAZDHN010000069.1:0-14797 GCA_964505115.1 uncultured Planctomycetaceae bacterium | reverse complement strand
TCACTCCACCACGACCGCGTCGGTCGGGCAGACTTCGCGGCAGGTGCCGCAACGGGTACATTTGTCTAGATCTATGGAATGTTTCGCGTAGGGGGTCATCGGTATTGCGTCGACCGGGCATTGCTGGGCGCAAATCGTGCAGCCGATGCAATCATCTGTAATCCGATACGTTATCAGCGACCCGCACTTGCCGGCCGGACAACGACCTTCGATGTGCGCTTCGTATTCGTCGCGGAAGTAACGCAAGGTGGAAAGCACCGGGTTGGGAGCCGTTTTACCCAGCCCACAAATGCTTCCCGCTTTAATTGTTTTGGCAAGTTGCTCAAGCTCGTCCAGGTCGCCCCGGCGGCCTTCGCCCTCGCATATGCGGTCGAGTATATCAAGCATCCGCCGCGTGCCGACGCGGCAGAAAGTACACTTGCCGCACGACTGGTCTTGGGTGAAGGCGAGAAAATATCGGGCGATGTCGACCATGCAATCCGACTCGTCCAGCACGACCAGCCCGCCGGAACCCATGATGGCGCCCACCCGGGCCAAGGCCTCGTAGTCTACCGGCGTGTCGGCCAACTCGGCGGGCACGCATCCGCCCGACGGGCCGCCGATCTGCACGGCCTTGAAACGTTTCCCGCCGGCCGTGCCGCCACCGATCTCGTCGACCACCTGCCGGACGGTCACGCCCATGGGCACTTCGATCAGGCCGCCGCGTTGAATCTTTCCGGCCAGCGAGAAGACTTTCGTGCCCTTGCTCTTTTCGGTACCCAACTCGGCGAACCGTTGGGCGCCGTTGCGGAATATCCAGGGTAGCAGCGCGTAGGTTTCGACGTTGTTGACCAGCGTGGGCTTGCCCCACAATCCGGATTCGGCCGGATAGGGCGGCCGTAGTCGGGGCATTCCGCGGCGCCCCTCGAGCGATTCCAGAAGCGCGGTCTCCTCGCCGCAGACGAACGCGCCGGCACCCTCCTTCACGGCCAGATGCAGCCGGAAGTCGGCGCCCAACACCGATTCGCCCAGCAGCCCCTCCCGCTCGCATCGCTCGAGCGCTTCGCGCACCCGGCGCACGGCCAACGGGTATTCGGCCCGAATGTAGAAGAATCCTTCGTTGGCGCCGACTGCCCGGGCGGCAATGGCCAGCCCCTCAATGATGCGGTAGGGGAACGATTCGAGCAGCATCCGATCCATGAACGCGCCGGGGTCGCCCTCGTCGCCGTTGCAGATAATGTATTTCTTGTCACCGGGCGATTTTCGGACCATCTCCCACTTGGCTCCGGTGGGAAAGCCGGCCCCGCCACGTCCGCGCAATCCGCTGGCGGCCACTTCGGCGATAATCTGCTCCGGCGAGAGTTGCTCGACGCAGCGGCGCAGTGCCTCGAACCCCTCGTGGCGGCGATACTCGTCCAGGTCGGTCGGATCGATCTGCCCGCAATACTCGGTCGCCAGATGCTTTTGAGGGCCGAGGAACGCGCAAACGGGCCCTTCGCCCACCTCGATCGAATGCCGGCCGGCCGGGTCGCGGTACTCGTCGGAGAAGAGGCCGTCGAGCATGCGCGAGACGGAGTAGCCCATCCGCCGCGCGATCCCCTTGGGGCGAAAATGCTTTAGCACGATGTGTGGCGCGTCGGCGGCGTCGACCTTGGCGTACAGGCTCGCCGGGCCTTGTTTCGGAACCAATTCGACCAGAGGCGCTTGATGGCACATTCCCACGCAGCCAACTCGTTTGATCGTGGCCGGCGCGCCCATTTCGGCCAACGTCCGACCGATCTCCTCGTGAACCTTGCCACTCCCCTGTGCCACGCAGCAGGAGCCCAACCCGATGCGTATCTCGCCAAGCTGTTCCTCGGAGACCAAACCCGTCCGGCTGGATCGACGGGGCGAGCCGCCCTTCTCTTGCCGGAGGAAATCGGCCAGCGTGTCGGGAACCATGTGCGGCGTGAGCCGGCCGTAGGTGAGCTCGTCGATTTGCACGACCGGTGCCAGCGTGCAGCAGCCCAGGCAGGCAACCTTCTCGATGGTGAACAGGCCGTCGGCGTCGGTATCTTCACCGGTAGGAATTCGCAGGTGCCGCTCGATTGCGTCCTGGATCAGCCCGGCCCCCTTCACGTGGCAGGCCGTGCCGCGGCAGACGTTGATGATGTGTTTGCCCACCGGCCGATGGCGGAACTGAGTGTAGAAGGACGAGACGCCGGTAATGGCGGCGGGCGTAATTCGTGTCCGGTCGCAAATGTGGCGCAGAGCCTCTTCGGGCAGGTAGCGATAATGCTCCTGCACCGCCTGGAGGAGGGGAATAACCGCCTCCGGCTCGACGCCCAGACGCTCGATGGCTTGATCGACGAAGTTAAGGTCTAAATCGCTCATGCTGTGTTGGTTGCTCACACTGCAAATATGATTGGGGGAGAGGGATTGGGGGAGAGGGATTGGGGATTAGAGCCAAGATGTCGTCCGCTCTTCCTAATCCTGGGCTCCCAAAAATGTGGAGGTAATACACTTAATTTTTCCGCTGAAACGATCCCGGTTTTGTTCCGTTGGCTCGCGGTAACATTAGGCCCAAGGGGCCGCGCTATCATAGCCCGGGGCGCAGCCCCGGGACTGACGCAAAATACCCAACCGGAAGGCCCAACGGGCCGCGCTAAGGCGGATAGCGCACCCCGTTGGGGCTTCCAGCCTGGCATGGGCCTCGTACCCAGGACTTCGTCCTGGGCTATGATAGCGCGGCCCGTTGGGCCTGAAAGCGCGAAACAAAACCAGCATAATAATGGATTCCACATATCTCCACATTTTTGGGAGCACATCCTAATCCCTAATCCCCACTCCCTCCCTCACCTCACTACTTCTCTCCAATTCTAAACAGATGCTTCTTGCCGCGGATGTAGAAGCAGCCGTCTGCGAAAGCGGGGCTGGTTACGCACTCTTCGCCGAGCGAGGCCTGGGATATCGTTTTGCACTTCTCGCGACCCGGCTCGACCACCCAGCACTTGCCCTCGGTGCCGAACAGGTAGATCAGCTTGCCGACCAGACTGGGCGAGGAAGTGAATTGCGCATCGAAATCTTGCTCCCAAAGCGGCGCGGGGTCGTCGTACTTCTTGGCGTCGTAGCAGGTAAGCGTGCCGAAGCCGGCCAACATGAAGACGTATTGCTCGGTGGCCAGCGGGCTGCAAGTGTCGGGCAGGGCGTCTTCGGCTTCCCAAAGCACGTGCGTTTCGGTTACGTCGCCCTCGCCGTCCGCCCGAATGGCCGACAAGGCGGGGAACTCGTTGACCACGTAAACCACACCGGCGGTGAAGACGGGCGAGGGACCCACGTCCTGCCGCAGACATTTCGCCCGCCAGAGTTCCTTGCCGTCGGCCGCCGCGTAAGCGATCACCCAGGGGTCGGCACAGGTGATTATCTGCTCGCGACCGGCGTGATTGATTACGATGGGCGAGGGCCAGGAGTTGGGCACCATGCGTTTGTTTTGCCAGACGGTCTTGCCGGTGGCCGCGTCGAGCGACAACAGCCGCGACTTCCCAGCCTTCGGCTCGCCCTGATCGAACTGGATCAACAGCCGGTCCTGGTACATCGCCAGCGAGGCGCCATGCCCGTAGGCGTTGTCCGGAATTCCCAGGCTGCGAGCCCAAGCCACGTTACCGGCGAAATCAAACGCTGCCACGTCGCCGTTGGCGAACATGGCGAAGACGCGCCGGCCGTCGGTCGCCATCGTCGGCGCGGCGAAGCCGGTCTCGTCCGATACCTTGGGTGGCTTGGCCGTGCTTTGCGGCGTGCCGGGCGCGTCCTTCTGCCAGAGCAACTTTCCGGTGGCCGCGTCGAAGGCGAATACCTGACGCTTCTTCTCCGTGGCACCGGAGATAAACACGCGATCGTTCCAGACCACGGGCGAATTGTTGCCCGGCAGGGGGACGGGCGTCTTCCAAACGATGTTCTTGCCCGACTCGCCGTCCCAGGTGGTCGGCACGTTCGTGTAGGCCGAAATCCCCAATCCACCCGGGCCGCGGAATCGGGGCCAATTCTTGGCAATCTCCTCGTCGGTCGGGAAGCCGGGCTGGATGGGCACCGCGGGCGCGGGCTGATCGGGCGACGTGCCGGGAACCGGAGGCTTGACGCCGACCGCCACTTGTTCGGCGCCGTCGGGTAGGTCGCTACGAAGCATCGTTCCCAATGCGATGGCGGTACAGATCAGCAAGAAGGTCAGGACGGCCACCGCCGGACGGCCGATCCGTCCGGTTGCCGCGTCGGTATCTTCCCGTTCCGTTTGCCCCTCGGGCATCGGTAGCTTTCGTCGCGTGGTCAGGGCCGTCTTGGCCGCGGTAAGGCCGATGGCAATCCCACCCAGCAGCAAGAGGCCGCCGATCGCCGCGAAGCGTCGCTGCCGGAAATACTGGCGGCGGAGTTCCAGGTCGACTACGCGGATCTGCTCCTTCACGTCCTCGTTTTGCGGCTGCTTGGCCAGCACCTCCTTGAGCGCCTGGTAGCCGGGCGAATTGAGCGGGTCTTTCGCTTTGCGGCGGCCGTGGTCGACAACCAGCAGAATGCAAATGGCAAGCGAGAACAGGCCGGCTATCACGGCGGTTTGGACGGCGATCTGCGGGTCGTTCTTCGCTTGGTTGTTGCTCTGGGGCGACGTCGTTTGGCTCATTGCGGCTCCTCGCCAGTTGTCGGCACGTTTTCAATGTCGGTAGTCGACACGTTTTCGACGCCGGTTATCGGCGCGCCCGTGATGCCGATCGTCGGCGCGACTTGGATCAGCCCAAGCCGAACCTGTTCGGCCGGACAATACCAGAAACAGCGACCGCACGATACGCAGTTCAGCGGATCGGGCTCGTGCTCCGTGCGTCGCCGGCGGATGGATAGATGGATCAATTTCACTCCGATAACCAACCCGACCCAGGCCCCCAGCCAGCCGCCAACCAGCGCGAAGTGTTGCTCCAGCCGGTTGGCTTCCCGATACAAATCGGCGATGGGTCGGCCCGTGTTGCGGAAGGCGTCGCTGGCGTCGGTCGTGTCTTGCACCTCTTGGGTCTCTTCCAGTTGCACTCGTTGGGCCAGACGGAAGGTCGGATCCATTCGGGCAAGCGGCTCGGCCAGCAGCGTGCCGAACTGGAAGCCAACCACGATCAAGACGGGCAGCACCGCCAGCAGAATACCCAGGCGGCGTCGGCCGGTAATCCGATCGTCGGTCGGTTGCTTCGAGGTCGGCTTGTGGATCGCGCCGTAGGGGCAGGCGTCTTCACAGAGCCGGCAGTTGGTGCATTCATCGGGCGTGATGCGGACGTGCCATTTTGAAACCTTGGAACACAGCCCCAGCAGCGCTCCGTACGGGCAGAGGTAGCGGCAGTACGGCCGGCCGACGAACAGCCCGACAACCAGCATCGAGCCGCCGAAGACGAGCATCCCCAGGCTGCCACTCCGGCGGAACAGGGCAACGAAGGGGTCGTAGCGGCAGATGACAAACGCCGTGCCGTTGGCTGCCAGCGCCACCGCGGTGCCCAGGTAGACGTACGGCAGCAGTCCCAGCGTCTGTTCCAGCCAAGCGGGCACTTTGATCGGCCGAAGAGCAACCAGTTCCTGCACGGCGCCCAAGGGGCAGACGGCCGCGCAGAACGTGCGTCCAAAAAACAGCGTGAATACCAGCGGCAGCACAAAGAAACCAACCGCCGCAAACGGGATCGCGTAGGTCGGATCGCAGAGGCCCAGCGCGACGTTCTGAATCGCCCCGATCGAGCAGATACATCCTTCCCGCCAAAACCCGAACCAGATCAAGGCGAAGATCGTCAGCAGAAACAGACCGCGACGGGAACGCTTCACTAGGGCAAGGTAGGTAGCCAGCGTCAAGCAGACCGCCAGGACGGCCAGATCAACGTACTCCCAGGCGTCCGAACGCGGCGGCACGACCTGCGTGGTCGGCAGCGCGTGGTCGGTAAAGTCGGGCGGAGGGAACCGCTCGATACCCAGGGTCACGCCCGCGATGCAGGTCAATAGCAGGAGGGCAAACAGTAGTCGGGCAGGCCGCGTCATTCGGTGCTGTTCCCCTCGATTGATTTCAGCAGGTAGGGCTTTTCGGCGGGCACTCGTTGGAAAGCTTGAGAGGGGCAGGCGATGGCGATCGCGCATTCGTTGCAGTTGACGCACAGATCGTGGTTCACCTGCATGAAGAGCGAGCCGTTGCCGAACGCGCTGCATCCCTTAACGCATTTGCCGCAGCCGATGCAGAGCGGTTCCTCGATGGTGTATTCGTAGTAAGGGTCCTCGACGAACTTCCGCACGATAGCCCCGGTCGGGCAGAGTTGGTTCTCGGCGGCCGAGTTCAGATCGTTGGGTTCCGGATCGAAGTAGCCGGTACACAGTTCGCAATATCCGCACATGGCGAAGTTGTGCATGCACTTGACGGCCGAGATGTCGAGCACGCAATGGGTCGCGCATTGATCGCAAGCGACGCATTTGTACGGATCGATCTGCCAGACCATGTCGCCGGCGCGACCCTTCTTGGCCACCAACACGGCAGCCAGCCCGCCCAGCCCGATCGACGTGGCAACGCGCAGCCCGCCGCCCATGAAGCCGCGACGGTCGACAGTGTTCTTCTTACTATCGGACATCAGCATTACTCCTGGCCTCCGGCCGATCGCGTCTAAACGAGACGGCCTCGGGCAGATCGCATTCATCGCGCCCGGCACAATCGGAACAACCGAGCGGCACCCGGCATTTGCGGCACGACTTGCGCATCAGCAGATCGGCCGATATGGCCGACAGCCCGGCAAGGGCCAAGAACCTGGCCGCCCCGCCGCACCATTGGCGCCGGGTCGGTTTGTCGTCGCTGTTAGTGTTCATGGTTGGATCTGTTTCGTTCAAACACCCGCAACGCGCGGGCGGTGGGGTCGAGGATTAGTATGCGGCCGCGGCTGTCGGTGGCTAGATCGACGACGAGGAGTTTGTGGCTTTCGCGGGTCTCGTCGACGATGGCGGTTGTCGATAGGAGCATGGCCGGGCTGGCGACCACGCATTCAAACCGACCCGCCGCGCTGTAAATCTTGACTCGCGGAATTCCCTTCTCGGCGGTTACGAATCTTCCGTCTGGCAGAACCGTCAGGTTGACCGGGTTGCAGCAGCCCGAGAAACCTTCGATTGCCAGTGTCGGTTTTCCCCAGGTCAACTCCAGATCACCTCGAACCGTGTAGGCCTCGATTTGGTGTTTGCCCGGGTTGACCACGCGAAGCAGCCCGTCGGGTGCCATGAGGATATCGAAGTACGGGCTGGGGATGACGAACCCCGGTATGTTTTTGGCCGGATCGCGCTTGCCTATCCGCCCGACTACTTGGCCGTCGGTATCGCAGCGCAGAACGATCTTGTTGCCGGCGTCGGCCAGGAAGACGTTCTCGTGGTCGGTGGCGATCGAGGTAAGCACGGCCCTGCCGCCCAGGCCTTGCCAGACCGCCTGCCTCGCTCCGTCGGGCGAGTAGACTTCGATGTGCTCCCGCATGCCGACGTAGACGCGGCCGGGGAAGGCGTGATCGTCGCCGGCCACCGTCAGGCATTGCGGCCGGCCTTCCAAGGCGATCTGCAAAACTTCGGTTCCGGCCGAATCGAACACCCGGATTAACTCGTCGCCGGCCACGTAGACACGGTCGTCCGACCCCACGGCAACCGCCCTGGGCAGTTTCATGGCCGGATCGATTTGGCCCGTCTGGGAGTAACGGATCAAGGCCGGGTCGACTTCCATATACTTATCCAGGTCATATTCGAAGCGGTCCGAGGCCGCGTCGGATTCTTCTCGCAACGGATCGGTGCGAATAAGTGCAACCACGCCCACCACGATCGCCACAAGAACGACGGCAATCGCAAGAACGCCGGCCATCGTGTTGCTGGTTTTTGGCGACATGGAATTGGCTATTTCTTCTTGCTCACGTCGAGGCAGACCATTTTGGTGAGGTCGCGGAGGATCAGGCGTCCGGCGACCAGGGCCATGGGGCCCCAAGCGTCATGGCCGTCGAGCACTTGGGCTTGGGCCAGCAGTTTGAATCCGTCGGGCGTTGCCTCGGCCATGGTTAGCAGGCCGGAGTCGTCCATCACGTAGATCAATCCGTCGGCGATCAGGTAAGGCCCCAAGCCGAATTTGTGCCGCGAGCCGCTCTTCCAGACTTCGTTGCCTTCCAGGTCGAGGCAGACGAACTGCTTGTCCTTCTCGCGGACTCCGTACAGGTAGCCGTCCAGCAGGATGGGCGTTTGCTGCGTGGAGCCGAACTGTTTTGGTTTCAGGCGGAACAACGTTTCGGCGGCGAAGCGGCCGCCTTCTTCGGTGACGCGGATCATCACCGCGCCGGCGTTGTATCCGCCGGAGAAGAATATCCGCCCATCGCCGATAATCCCGTCGCCGATAATGGTGGGCGACGGGACCGTGGCGATGCTGATCTTCCAGTCGGTCGTATCCCAGAGTATCGAGCCGTCGTCGGCCGCTATGCCGGCCACTCCGCCGTGTCCGCAGTAGACGTACATCGGCCGCCCAGCCAACTCCATGGGCATAATTGAGACGTGCGTCTGCCGCCATCCGCGCGGGTTGGGGCTTTCCCAGATTACGTCACCCGAGGGGCCGTCGACCGCAATCAACAGCGCCTTGCCGCCGGTTGCCAGGATGACCCGATCGCCGTCGATCATCGGACACTGTCCGGCGTACCAGGGTGGCACGGTGGCACCGTGCCGGGCGACCATGTCCATCAGCCAGAACGACTCGCCCGACTCGGGGTCCAGGCAGGTAACGTGACACTTGGGCCCCAGCCCGACCAGCAGCTTATCGCTAACCGCCGGCACGGTCCGCGACATTCCATGATTCCGCTTTATCCTGACGGGATAGCTGTACTGCCAGATCTGCTTGCCGTCGGCCAGCGAGAGGCATCGCATGACGTCGGCCTCGGCCTCCCGGTCGTAGTCGAGCACGTAAACCCTTCCAGCCCGAACGGCGGCACCGGCGTGCCCCTCGCCCAACTCGATCGCCCAGAGCTCCTCGGGGCCTTCCTTGGGCCAGGATCGGGCCAGCGTTTCCGGGTCATGGGCGACGCCGTCGTCGGCCATGCCATCGTACTTGTCGCCACGGAAGTGGGGCCAAACACCGGGCAGATCGGCCGGTTGGCCGTCGGATTTCGTCAGCTTGCCCACCAGGGGGAGCGCTGCCGCATCGCCCCCGTTGGGTTGCGGCGGCCGGTCCAGGCCCGGCACACGCGCTTCGAGATCCTGGATCGTGCCCGTCTGGGTCCACAACGCCAGGATGACGATGCCTGCTACCGCAACCGCGCCGGGAAGGATAGTTTCGGCAGGTGGGAATCTCATACCTTCAGTTTACACGCCCCGGGCCGGGAAGGAAACTCCCCCGTGGCGCTGGAATGCGTGCACAACCGCAATTGTCCGGCACGGTTGCATGAATCACCCATTTAGCGGCCGGGCTTGCCCGGCGCGTTTGGTGGCAGCGCGGTAACGGGTGCCACTGCTGGCTTGTCCAGCAGTGCGAAGCACGACTGCCGCCAAGACACTGCTGGGCAAGCCAGCAGTGGCACCCTGCAACAACCCGTCAAATGAACTGCTACAAAGCACCGCACAAGTATCAAGAATCCTTCCGCCAGCCTTCGCGGATGGCGTCCTGGAGCCGTTCTTCGTCCGACTTGAGATAACGCAGCCGGCTGAACCAGCGCAGCAGAAGGAATGAGACGAAGATGCTCGCCACCACCACGGGCCAGCGGAAAACGTATCCGCCGTCCTCGCCGGGTGTCATCATGTAGCCGAGGATGGGCCAGTCGTCAAACGCCTTGGACGGGATCATGCCGGATACCACGCCTAGCATATTGTGAATCAGATGATAGAGCATTGCCGGAAAGATGCTGCCGGTCTGCACGGCGATATATCCGATTACAACGCCCACCAGACAGGCGATAATCGACTGCTGAAATATGGCGTGCGTCATCCCAAAAAACAGCGCGCTATAGACAATCGCTCGCCACTTATGGCCCACGTGCCGAAAGCCCGAGAGCATGAACCCGCGGAAAGCCAACTCTTCACAGATGGCCGGCGTCACGGCAATCACGAGAATCAGTTGCCAGAAGCCGGGCTTGTCGGCGAAGAGGCCGTTCAACGCTTCCTTGAGTTCATCGCTCACCGGGTAAAGTCGCATGACGCCGACTTGCAGGGCGTTGACGGCCGGATGCAAGGCGACGGCCAGAATCGCGGCGGCCGGAAGTGCCAGCAAGGCCGGAAGCGTGGTCGGAATCTTCAGCAGCAGGGTTTGCCGCGGGCTGCTGGTCAGCATGAAGGTCATCAACAACGCGGGTGTCAGCACGACGACCAGTAGCGTAATGACTTGCAGCACGGCGAACTGGTTGAAACCGCTCGGCGTCGGCATGGCGAAGCTCATGAAGAACCGAACCAGCAGGATAATCATGCCGCAGCAGACCGCGCCCGCCACCGTCGGCGTCGGGCCTTTATCGCGCAGCACGTGCGTGAACCACAAGCCGACGTCCAGCCGCTCGCTTTCGCGGAAGAGTACCGATTCGGCATTGAACTGATCGACCGCCCAGCGGATGGCCAGCAGGCATCCGGCCAGTGTAACGGCGGCCACGGGTGGGAAAAACTGCACGACCAGCCAGTAGTTGCCTTCCAACGCGTTTCTCAGCAGCAGTACCACGCCGGTGACGGGAATCAGGCTGGTACCCAGGTTGAGTTCCACGGCGGGTGCCATCGGCAGGATAGCCAGCGGCATGGTCACCAGCAGCAGGGGCATCAGGTAATATTGCCCCTCCTTGGTACTTCGGGCCAGGGCCGCCAGCGCCAGGCACAACGCGCTGAACAGGGCCGACATGGGAACCAACGCCAGCGATAGCCACAATATGGCCGACATGGGCGGAGGGCCGAAGCCGGGTAACTGCGCAAGGACTAGCCAACCGGTGAGCCCTATACTGAGGATGTTCAACGCGGCGGTTATCATGCTGAACATCATGATGGTTGCCAGTTTGCCCAGCACGATCTCGCTTCGTTCGGCTGGACTGCTCAGCAGGGTCTCCAGCGTGCCACGCTCCTTCTCGCCGGCACACAGATCGACGGCCGGATAAAAGGCGCCCGTAAGCGCCCAGATCAGCAGCAGGACGGGCAGAATCTTCGACCAGGCCGCCGCGCCGCTGGTGCCTTCCTCTTGGGCCAGGTCGGCGGCTCGAAGTTGGAACGGCTTGGCCGCCGAGGCTGGCACCCCACCCGCCGCCAGATTCGTCTTGCCCACCTCTTCCGTCCAGCGACGCAGCACGTCGGAAAGTCGGGCGAACGCTATCGGCGATTTCTCGTTGGCCGTGGTGTAGATGATCTCGGGACTCGGTATCTGCAAGGGCACTTCTTCCTCGACCGACGGCGCCTTGCCGCCGTTTTGCCTGACAAGCTCGGCGCGATGCTCGATCGCTTGCCGGAAGGCCTCTAGCCGGTCGGCGAAATCGTCCGGAAAATACAAGGCCGCCTCGTACTCGCCCGACTGTACCAACTCGCGAGCCTGCTCGCGCTGGTCGCTGGCCGATTCAGACTTGTTCGGCGGCTTGTTTCGCGGCCCGTTCGGCGGCCCGTTCGATGGCTCGTCCGGCGCGAAGTGTAGATCGAAGAGGTGCTCCCGTTTCGGATCCCCAAACAGCGAGTTAACGAACTTCTGGTTCTCGACCAACGGCGGCAAGTCGGCCAGATCCTTGGCCCCAATTACCAGCACCTTGCTGGGGTGCTCTCGCATGAACTGCGAAATCTGGAAGAAACTCATCCCCAGTAGCGGGTAAAGCAGAATCGGCAGCACCACAATCATGAACAGCGTACGCCGATCGCGCAACTGATCGCGAATCTCGCGCGAAAGAATCAGTCTGACGTTCGACCAGTTCATGAGGCCTCATCGTGTTGCGAGATCAACTGGAAGAAAAGTTCTTCGAGGTCTTCTTCGTTATGCCACTCGCGCAGTTGTTCCAGCGACCCCTCGGCCAAAATGCTACCCCGATGCACGATCGCCACCCGATCGCAAAGCTTCTCGGCCTCGCGCATGATGTGGGTGGAAAATATTATGCACTTGCCCTGATCGCGCAGCTCGGCCACCGTTTGCAGCAGCGCCCGGGCGACCAGCACGTCGAGGCCGGCCGTTGCTTCGTCGAAAATGAGCACCGGCGGGTCGTGTACGATAGCCCGGGCGATTGAGACCTTTTGCTTCATGCCGGTCGACATCTTCGCGCCCAGCAAGTCGCGGATGTCGTTCATCTGCAGCCGCTCGAAGAGGTGTTCCATCCGCTCGGTGAGTTGTTCTTCGGGGATGCGGTGCAGGCGGCCGAAATACTCGACCATCTCCCAGGCGGTCATCCGGTCGTAGACGGCCGTGTTGGCCGACATGAAGCCGATCTGATGGCGAACTTGCGAGGATTGCGTGACCACGTCGAATCCGTTAACCGTGACCGTGCCCGCCGTCGGCCGCAGCACGGTGCTGAGTATCCTTAGCGCGGTGGTTTTCCCCGCTCCGTTGGGACCCAACAGACCAAATATCTCGCCGGGCCTGGCGCGAAAGGTGATCCCCCCCAGGGCCACCAGTCGGCCGCGGCGTAAATCGGCGTAGTGCTTGGTTAGTCGTTCAGCGTAAATCATGATCGCCTACTATAAAGCCGCGACCGGTGGTCGCGCACGGGACAAGAACTACGCGGTTTTTCGGAACTTCCAGCGCGACCAACGGTCGCGGCTTT
Source organism: uncultured Planctomycetaceae bacterium (assembly GCA_964505115.1). GTDB lineage: Bacteria > Planctomycetota > Planctomycetia > Pirellulales > Thermoguttaceae > CAZDHN01. The sequence continues at coordinate 2,087 of CAZDHN010000069.1, read as the reverse complement.
GTACATGAAAAACGGAGGTCGTCGTACAAAACCCCTTACGGTAGCTTAGCTTACGTTCGGGGAAAGGTCCTTTTGGGGGGATTATCGAGAAACTGGTAGAAGACGTTCCTCCGCCTGGGTGTGAATCCGGCCTCGCTGATAACGCGGCGGAGTTCCGTCGCGGTGGTTTGGAAGCTGGTTCCGGCCGCGGCCACCACGTTCTCCTCGATCATCAGGCTGCCCATGTCGTTGGCCCCGAATCGCAGTGCCGTTTGGCCGATTTTGAGCCCCTGCGTGACCCAACTGGCCTGCAAGTTATCGAAGTTATCGAGGAACAGCCGCGCGACGGCCAGTGTCTTGAGGTACTCGAAAGCTCCCGCTTTGTCGATATCGGCCAATTCGGTATTACCCGGCTGAAACGTCCAACAGATAAAGGCCGTAAAACCGCCCGTCTCGTCCTGCAACTGGCGGATGCGCTCGAAGTGTTCAATTCGCTCGGCGAGAGTTTCGACGTGCCCGAACATCATGGTTGCCGACCCTCGACCGCCCAACTCGTGCCACTGGCGGCAGACATCGAGCCACTGGTCGGTTGATATTTTGTTGGGGCTAACGGTCCGTCGCACCTGATCGACCAGGATCTCCGCGCCACCGCCCGGCAAGCTTCCCAAGCCGGCCGCCTTGAGCCGTTCCAACACTTGGCGGATCGGCAGTCCGGAGGTCTGGCTGATGTGGTCGATTTCCGGAGGGCTGAAGCCGTGGATGTTCACCTGGGGGAAGTTTTTGCGGATGTCGGCCAGCAGTTGCTCGTACCAATCGATTTTCAGATCGGGGTTTATTCCGCCCTGCAAGAGAATTTGGTCACCACCCAACTCGACAGTCCGGCGGATCTTTTCCAGCAGTTCCGCTCGCTCGATAACGTACCCTTCCGGATCACCCGGCCGCCGCGAAAACGCACAGAACCGGCATCCGGCCGTGCAGGTGTTGGTGTAGTTGATGTTCCGGTCGATGTTGTACGTTCGATACGGCTGGGGATGGCGCCGTCGGCACAAGGCGTCGGCCACCCGACCGAGCGCGGCCAGATCGTGCGATTCCAACAAGCGTAACCCGTCGGCCGGGCTGAGCCGCTTTCCGTCGACAACCTCGCGGCATATCGTGCGAGCGTTCAACTCTCTGCCTTTTGCTCGGGCCCAAGGCCGTGTCTACCGGCTAGTTGATAGAAGGTTTCCAATCCTTGGCGTTCGCGCTGGCCCAGCTTGAAGCCCAGGCTATCGCGAAGATACGAGAGGCATTCATCTTCCGGCAACCCGATGTCGGGCGCGGCGAGTCGGGCGATTTTGGCCATTTGCTCCACGCCCCGGTCGCGGGCGTCGGCCAGAATCTTTTCGGCACTGCGTATAGTGGCACTGTTCAAAGTGACGCTTGGCCGCGCGACCCACATGGCGAACACGAAGGGCAAGCCGGCCCAGCGCGACCATTCAAGGCCCAGGTCCCAAACGAACTCGAAGTCGCCCCGGACCGGGCACATTCCCCGATCACCGATTAACATGACGGCGTCCGCGTCGGTATCCTCAAGCGAGGAGCCGATTGGCAATGATTCCAGTTTCGGTCGGAGGTCGAACTGTTCGGCCAGGAGGATTCTGGCCAGCGCGGCACTGGTTCGCGAGCCTTCGTCCAGCGCCAGCGTGCGAATCCGCTCGACCGGCACGCGACTGTAGAAGATCACGCTTCGCGAGGCCCCGTCGCAGCAGACGCAGGCGTCGGAGACAATCGAACAGCCCGGCTGGCGGAGGTATTCAATTGAGGGAATCAGGGCGATATCGAGCCGGCCCTCGGCCAGACCGGCGGCCAGCCGACTGGGCAGATCGACGACGATCTCGATATCGGGCGCCAATTCCGACAGACAGAACGTCAGCGGCCGGGCGTTCAGGTAGGTAACCGCTCCCACACGGAGTCCGTTCAACTCTGACCTCGGGCGATGCCTTGAAAACCGCGTGTTTTGTGATGCTCCGCGAGGCAACTTACCCCGCGTGCCGTCTCTTATTGATCTTTGCACAGGGCGGCAGGGCCGCCAACCAAACCGGTGCTACCGCACCCAGGCAAGAACCCAC